>NZ_LSJS01000136.1 GCF_001557325.1 Erythrobacter donghaensis | reverse complement strand
CCCGTCAACAGAAGGAACCGTTCAATGCGAACTTGACAAGGCCCGGATCATACAAGTCTATTTTCATCAGTATCTTGATGCCATCGACTTCGAAGCTTGCAAAGTCCCGTTCGGGTGAATCTGCTTGGAAAGTGCAGCGCCGCATCGCTCCGATCAGTCGCGCCTGTGCGAAGATGGCGTCGGCCGGTTTGTCGCCGGCGAGCTCCGCATGCAGGCCGGATGTGACCACGATCCTCGATGAACGGTCGAGACCGTGTCGCGCCCGGTCGTTGAGCCGCGCGATCCGTTCGGTGCGATCGGCAATCTCGATGTGCATGCTCTCAGTCTTCATGTGCATCTTCCTTGGCGTTGAAGCGGTCGAGCCATTCGCCCATGGCCATGCGTTCTTTCTCTGGTTGCTCCGCTGCCCTTTCCTGAAAGCGGACAAGGTCCGCCGGTGCGGCGTCGATGATCCTGTCGATCTCGGCCTCCCTGAGGAGACCTTCGGCCCGGATGAAATCGGTCATCCGTCCGGACCTCGCTTTGGTCGACTTGCGCCAGAGACCCTCCACAGTCTTAAGCCGCGGCGCGGCGCGAGCCTCGATCAGAACGATGGTGCGAAGCCACCGCTCCGGGAGAGCACGGACTTCATCGGGCTTCATCGCCGTGCAGAACACGCAGGATGATTTCGGCGGTACCGGTAGGCCGGCTTGCTCGATCCTTGCGGCACAGGCCTGTCGGTCCCAACCCCAATCGCGCAGCGGATAGTGGTTTTCGAAGAGCGGGTCTGTGATGGTTCGAGCGTGGGCATAGCGTTGCCCGTCGCGCAGACCTGCGTCATAGCCGATATAGCGTATAACCTTGAGCTTCGCTGCCCACGCCCTTCGCGCTGGTTCCCACGTTTTCACAAAGGCTTCCTGTGGTGCCGCCTTATATTTCAGCGAACAACTGGACCGTCCGAATGCTATCGACGGCAGACAGCCGTTTGTGAGCAGCGATTCCGTGAGGTCCCGGTAAGGTGGCCAGTTCTTGAACCGCTTGGCTTCATAGCGGACAACCTCGTATCGAATGTTCCGCTCGGCCATCCACCTTCGCATGAGCTCCTGATAGGCATAGGTCTCCGGTTTTTCGGCTCCGGTGTCGGCTGTAAGGACGAGGTCGGGCGCCTGACCTCTTTCATGAAGTTCGATGAGCAGAGCGGTGCTGTCGACGCCCATACCGTAGCACAGCACTCGCGGGGCCACGGTCACTCCTATTCCCCTGCCTGTGAGAACGTGACCGCGATCTCCTTCGCTGGATTGATGGTGATTGTGACGCTGCGATCCTTGGGAAGCACCCAGAGGATCCCGCCGACTGTATCGCGGATCCGTGAGGCGATGGCCTCTTCCTCGCCGAGAAGCACTTCTGCTGCCAGCTCGCGCGCGTCGCGCATGAAATGCTCGTGCTGGGTTTCCCAGGAATCGGCTTCGCTGTCGTCGCTCGCACAGAAGCAAACGTCCTCGATGAGCTCTGCGAGGACCTCTGGGACCAGCGTATCGTTCGGAACGAAGGCGATGCGGATTTGCTCGACCCCGCTGTACCAACCATCTTCGTTGACGCTGAATGCCACGTCGGCCTCGCGACAGTGCTCTTTCTCGTACTCGGTTAGCTGATGATAAATGCAGTAGCGCAGCTCGACGCGGTCGGCGACGATGTGTTCGCCGAGCGAGGGGAAGCTGCCGTTTTCGGCGACGATGTGCCGCGCTTCGCCCTTCTCGATGTAGAAGCGAACATTACCGAGCTGATGCAACCGATCATACCAGGCGTAGCCGGAATATTCGGCGTGGCTTTCGACCAGGCGGTGTCGACACATATCATCGCGCAGCGCTCGCCCGAGGGCTTGCCCTATTGCGGGCTCGAATTCTTCGACACGGATGGCGTTCTCGCCGCATGGAATCTCCGTGTAGTCGACCTTGAGTTGGTCATGTTCGGCAGCGCGCGGGTGCCAGACTGGAAGAACCGCTTCCGCTTCTGCCATCTCGACTCCGAGATCGCACGCTGCCTTCCAGTCGTCATAGCTGAGGCGGTGGGTTTCCTTCGCGGCGATTGCCTCGAAGATCGTACGCCGCGCCGCCGCGAGAAGCGCAGTCAGGCCATCGTTTTGGACGAACTCCTTGCGCGCTGGCAGCACCAGCGCGAGGTCTGGTGTTGCGCCAATATCGAGCTGTGCGTGATAGTGCTTGCCACCCAGCGTTTCGGAGACCCCGGCGAGCTTTCGCTTCAGCAGCAGGCCGTGGAAATTGACCGTGGGTTCGGAATGGTATTCATGGCCTTCGAAAACTCCGATCCAGCTTCCGTTCCAGCGCGCGACGTGGACGGCCTTGGCGAGGAAGTCCTCTCGCGGAACCTCGCATCCATTGGCGATGACCGGTATCGGGTAGAACTTGCAGACCTCCTTGACGATCCGTGCCGCACATTGGGCTGTCAGCCCGGGCATGAAGAACCGGATCGTCGTCCCGATTTCAACATCGATCGCGCGGACTGCGATATCCTGTTCGCCGGTCCAGCCATCTTCAGGAATGCTGGCCGTCCATCCCTTATCGAAATCCGCGCTGCGCGACGTGATGGTGGTTTCTTTGCCGGCGAGGCTGAACACGCCCATCCCGGCAGGATCCTCGGCCTCTGCGATGTCCGCCCCCCATCCGGAGTCCCCCAGTGCCAGCATTTGTGCTGGGTCGGCGACGCCGCTCCCGTTGTCGCTGACCATGATGCTGGTGCCGAGATCATTTGTTTCATGGACGATGCCGATCCAGGAAGCTCCCGCGCGTCGGCTGTTCTGCAGGAGCTCGTTCAGGATGTCCTCGATGGTGCCGTTGAACAGGCGCGTCACCTTTGTGATGGTTTGCGGGCTCACGGTCGGGCGTATCGTCGTGTGTATCATGGTCAGCGCTCCCTTTTGATCAATCTCGATCGCGCCTCCCCTCCCCCTCCCCTTTCCGGAGCCCTAGGATGTCCTGCAGCGTCAATTTGACCTCGCGCACAGACCGCCTTCCGAACCGGAATTCGTGATTTGTCGCGAATTTCGACACGCTGATCGGGTTGCGGCCGAGCGCTTCGGCGAGATCGGCGATCGCGATGCCCTGATCATGGGCAATCCGCAGCGCTTCCATTTCGTCTTGTGACCAAGGGCGGATGTATCCGTGCACCAGCCCAAGCACGTTGGCCTTCGTGTACACGGCGGCCTTGGTGCGCCCCATGCATTCGGCAAGCTTCGCCCCCGACATCCGGCCATAGTTTTCGCGCAGGAATGTGAGTTCGTCGTCTTTCCAGTCCGGCCCGCCTCTGAACCCGTTTGCCATCGCGTGCGTGCCCCGCAGGCCAAGATAGTCGGCACGCCAGCGGATCGAGCATTGCGAGCGTCCTAAGCGCAATCTGAGCGCCGTCAGGCTTGTGCCGGTCTCGTAGGCTTTTCGAAGCAAGTCATCTTCTTCAGGTAGCCAGGCTTTCCCCCAGCCTCGCCCGTAGCCGGCTTTGCGCAGACGGGGTTGGAAGCCGGCCTTGCTGCGCAGGGGGAAGCCTTCCTGAGCCAGCTTCAGGCGGATCTTCGAATAGGGCATTTCGGTTTCGGCCAATTCGAGCGCTCGAGCGAGTTCGGCTTCGCTCCACCCGGCCGGTTTTGCGGGATGCTTTAGTCCCATCGTCGAAGCGCGTGAGGCGGTGCCAGATATTGGCCTCCCGATCAGCACCGCGATCTGTGCGACGGGCAGGCCTTGACGATAGCCTTCAGCTAGCTGCGCATCTTCCCAATCCGTCCATCCCGGCGGATTGCCTTCTGACAGCCCGAGGATGCCTGCCCTGGCGTAAACTGCGGTGCAGCTTCGCGCGAGATGTTGAGCCAGCGTGGCTGTGGCCTCGAGCCCGTACCTCCTTCTGAGTTCGGCATCTTCCGTATCGGTCCAGACCCTCGTGCTATTCCGCCTGAGTCCGAGCGCACAGATCTTTGATCGCAAGCCATGAACGGGCCTTCCAAGATCTTCGGCTATTTTCTCGATGCTCTCGTCGGCCGCAAACATTTCGCGAAGTGTCAGAACCTCGCCTGGGCTCCACGCGGAAGTCCGGAAAGCCATCTCGCCGAGCGGCCTGTCTGCGACGACGGAAGAGTGAGGCGCAGCTCTGGCCACAAGCTCGACCACCGCGAATTCAGCATCATGCGAGGGCGACGAGATCGACATTGCTGTTCTTCTGTCGGAGGCGTGCGCTTAGGCGGGCAATCCGTACGGTTTCACGGTGTGTTGTTTCGATAGCGCCGAGCGCCGACAGGGTGTCCAGCGCTGCATGGACCTGCTCGGCTTGCTGGCCGGTGTGCGCACAGATATCGGTACAGGTCGTTGCGTTCGGCGCAATGCGGGCAAGCGCTTGAAGCGTTGTCACTGCTAGCCCCGCTGTCGGGTCGAGCAGGAAGTTGTCGAGGGCTCTCGTGCCGCGTAGCGCCGTGCTCCGCCCCCGGGGCTCGGCCGCGATGGTTTCCATGCACTCCAGGTTGAGCAGTCGCCTCGCGTCCTCGGCACTGTGGTCGGCGCATCCGACAAGCTTCGGCGTTGCGCCCACGTGGTCCGTTATGGTGGGGTCGATCTTCGCCAGCGTTGCGGTGACCACCAGTGCTGGGCCGAGCGCGTAGAACTCGCCCGGAGCGAGCGAACGCAGCCGTTCTGCCTCGCGCGGCCCGAATCCGAGGAAATCGGCCGCGCGCTGCACGTCCCGATCGAAGACATTGAGGCCGACCAGGAAGTTTAGCAGTTCGCTTGTCACGGAGGCGCTCAGTTTGGCGAGGCGCTGTGTCGCTACGATTGTGGCGAGCCCGCGCTTTCGGCCGCGCGAGCAAAGATCCGTGAGGGCGGCGACGCCCGTGCGCCGGGTCTCTGCATCGCGGGCGCTGCCGGCAACATGGGGTGCCAGAAGATGGCCTTCGTCGATGCAGACCAGCATGGTGTTCGGCCAGACCTCGGCAGGAGCGCTCATTAGGCCTGCGAAAAAGGCGGCGGCCTTGATGATGCGCTCTTCGGGGTCGAGATCCGAGAGATCGACGTGTAGAGCGATCCGGTGCTCACGGGCCTTGAGTGCGGCTGACGTCATGCCTTCGCAGGTCAGCGTTGATCCCACTATGCGCGCGGCACCGATGTGCTCGGCGAGGTTCGCGAACTCGCCTTCAGGATCGACGATCACGGTCGTCATGTATTCGAAGGCTTCCTCCACGATTCTGCGCAGCGTTGCGCTTTTGCCGGCGCCACTCGACCCCTGGATGAGCAGCCGCCCTGCCAACAGTTTGTCGAGATCGAGTTCCAGAACGTGCCCGTCATGGCGCCCGATCGGAACACAATTGGCGATGTGATTGGTATTTTGGACCATAGTGCGCTCCTTCCGCCACCCCATCAGGCGGTGGCCTTCCTTGTGCTGTGAAGTTCGGCGAAGCGTTCCCTGACGTCTGCCGCAGTCGCCCAGCGGTTCTTGAGTTTGTAGGTTTCGAGTAGTTCGGCCCGAACCTCTGCGATCGTGTTTGCTTCGGCGAGGCTCGGCACCCGCGGAGGCCATCCGCGTCTGAATCGGAGGTCAGCCGGCAGTCGCGCTTCAAGCGCGCGGCGGCGAGTGGCCATGTCTCTGGCACGCATTGATGACCCGCTGCTTTGGTGCGACAGCAGGCCGGGAGCCACGTCTGCGAGCCAGCGATCTGGCTGAAACGAGAATGCGGACTGGCATTCCAGCGCCACGATCCTGCGGTAGGAATCATGATTGCCCGGGCTTGCTGCTGAGACGGCAAGGTTGTTCATTCCAGCCAGAACGCAGAAGCTGCAGCTAAGCCGCGTGGCGCCCATGTTGTAGGCTTCGTGAAGCTCTATTCCTGCCGCCTCATGGTAAGCAAATACCTGCGATGCCGTCCAATCGATCACCGGGTGCCAGGTGATCATTTTGGTTCCGGCCCGGTTTGCTTCGGCGGCGAACCGTGTGTCAGCCTTGCTGATCGGTTCGCTGCTGCGTGCTCGGCTTTCCTCGCGTCGGATACCCACGACGGAGAGTATCGTTTCGCCGGCGAGCTCACGTCTCAAGTGTGCGCCGATTGGAGCGACCTTTGTTTCGCTCGTGCAGTACCGCAGTTTGGCCGACGACCATGGGCTGACCAGCTGATAGGTCGTCAGATCCTCATAGCGCGCCAGCGAACTCTTCCAGCGCTGTTCCCACCTGCTGATGAGACCCCCGGCCTTTCGGCGGACAACGGAGAGCGGGACGGCGAGTTTTTCGGCCGTCATTTCGACAAGTCTTGGCGTCGATTTCCATTCGATCATGCCAAGATCGGCGTGGATCGCGGAGCGGAGTTCGTGCGGGTGCCCGACGCCGTCGAGCCATAGGGATGCCGCGAAGGCTGCGGCGGCCGAGTCCTTGCCCCCGGACAGGCTGAACACGACCCGAGCGCCCTCTGCTATCGCGCGGCGCACTCGCGCATCGGCCCGTGCCGATGGCGGAGTCGGCGTCATGCGATCCTCTTGGGTCGCAGGTTTTCGGGTGCTTCGATGATTTCGTGCGCGATGTCGCGCAGGACCGTTACTTCTCCACGCTCCGCGTAGGCGACCTTGTCGACAAGCGCGCAAACTTCTTCATCATCGTAGCGCGCCCTGCCCAGATGATCGACGCTGGCGACCTTGCGCGCCACGACACCGGTCTTGCCCTCCGGCACCCAGTCCGCCCAATCGCCCCATGCTGCTGTTACACAGAACTCTCCGATGGCATCGAGGTAGGCCTTCCGGGTCCGCAGAACTGAAGAGTCGTTCACCGAAACGCTTTCTCCGGTGTGTGCGGTGTATCGCTCGGGATGCCAACACCGCGCCGTGTCTCTCGCGAGCTGCAGAAAAGCTTCACTGAAATCCTTGGCCTGGGCCAGTTCATCGGCGAAGGCGAGGACGGGCAGCGACCAATCGCAGTCTTCCTCGTAGGAGCCTCCATCGAGGCGGAGTGCATCCGGCATCGCGGCCTGGCGCGGCTCGGACAGCATGATGCCGCCATGGCTGGCAGTCATCACCGACCAGATGCCGGGGGCTATCTGATCTGCCTGTTGCACCGCGCCCCAGATCGACGTCGTTGGTCGTGGGCTTTGCGGAAAATGGGTCATCAGCGAACTCCTCCAAGATGATGGTTCGCTCCTTCCCTCCCCCTTTCCTCTATTCGAGTAGGCGGTGTGTCTCGGCCACGATCCTGGGTGCGGAAATGTCCTCTAGCTGCAGCGAGATCACCGGTCCGGCCTGCCCTAGCCGCTCTCGCTCGATTTTTCGCAGCTCCCGGTAGTGCGGATCGTCCGCCTGGAGGATCTGCATTGCATACCTCAGCTCCTGGCCTGTGTTCTCGTCCAGGAGGGCGACGAGAAAGTCCGGTCGGGCTGATCCGCTTGGGAGATCGAGATCGAAAAGGATCTTCTTTGCCGCCATACGGATGCCACTCCTTCGCAGGGCGTATTGTGCGTCCTGGAGGGCGCGAAGCACTTCGCGATCATGATCGCGCTCGGTCGGCACGAACTGGTTTCCGGTAAAGACCGGCTGCGCATAGGCGCGGAGCGCTCGGTAGCCTTCCCGGCGGCTGTGCTCACCTACGACTGCGAGTACGAGAAACGGGGGCTCGACTTCGGCGCGGATGATGCCTGTGTGCTGAATGCGGTTCCGAATTTCGACGGTGCCAAGCCCGGTGACGACTTCGCTGGATGTGAGTTCGTTTGCTTCCAGTAGGAGGAAGGCCTGCGGGGCGAATTCGTCCGGCCACTTCTTTGCCGCGCTGCGAAGGCGGGCATGCACCCGTTCGCGCTCATAATCGATCGCCGTCGTGTAGAGGTGATCGGAGAGTTTGACCCCCGGTGCGATCTCGAGGCCTTGCGCCGCCTCTTTCAGGTACCGCATCTCCGCACTGATCGAAGCTTGCCGCCCACCGCTCGGAGGAAGCTCGCGTAGCACGTTGGTGCCAGCGCGCTCTATCAGGAGCCATAACAGTTTGCCGAGGCGCGGAATGGCGACATGGCGCGACCGATCATCGGGTTCGGTGTCGAGAGGCTTTTGCGCCAGCTTTTCGGGCGCCTTCTGGTGCGCGCTAAACAGCCCCTTGGGCAGATCGATGCTGTAGAGGCTGTCTTTCGCCGTCTCGCGGATGCGTGGCGGTGCTTGCGGCAGAAAGAATGGGCAGTCTGGGTGATGTAGCGGCCGTGAGGTCAGTCGGCGCAGATAGTAGGTTTCCTGGAAGCTGAGGTAGGCCGCGCTCATTAGCGGCGGCGCGCGCCTTTCGCCAAGGCAATCACATGCGATCCATTTGTGATTCTCGCGCGCGGTCGAGACCAGCGAAACCGATGCCCGGTGATCGGCCTCGGTCCCATGTCCGGTATACCAACGCACGAGTGCAGCGCGGAGCGTGTCGCTTATTGCGATTCTCCCTGTCGTCCCAGTCGTATCCTTGCCTACAAGCCACATTTCCAATGGTACCTTGACCGCTCCATTTGTTCACCTTATGTTCATCACGCAGGAGATGTTTCATGATGAACAAGGTTTTCGATATCGGCAAATTCGATCTTGATGTGACGCTTCGCGACGCCGCTCTCGATCCGCAGTGTCGGGCTACCAAGCGGCTTCTCGCCAATGCTTCGATCGGGGTTGAGCCGTTCGATGCCTACTATTCGGCGCGTGAGCTTTACGAGACGCTCGAAGGTGTCTTCGAAGGTCTTCCGAACGCGAAGAAGCGGCTTACGCAGGTGCTCTCCTGCAACTGCGACGACTACCAGCGCTGTCTCTACTATGTTCTGGCGGGACGCGGTGTGGTCCAGATGCTTGAGGATCTCGAATGGCTTCTCGGGATCCTGGCTCCCCGCTTGAAGACGTCTGCCGAGCTACTGCGCGGCGGCGAGCGACCGTGGCCGATGATCAACCCTTATGTCGCCGCTGTGCCCGATGGGGTCGTTCCCTCGCGCGATGTTCCTTTCACTGAAGGACCGTCGTGGTACCTTGACCCTGACCTTGGCGGCGTCATCGAAGGCGAATGAATTGGACCAGGTTAGCGTTGCTCGGCATGCTTGGACGTCCGGTTGTTGCAATTTACGCTAAGCTCGGCCTCTGCAGCATCGTCGCAGTCATCGAACACCGAAATCGCCAGCTCTGAGCCTTCGCGCCGCAGCTTCACCGAAAGTCCGTCGATGCCGACCCACAGGGTGCGGTCGCCAGATCCGCGCCACTCAATGTCGGGAACTTCGTCGTCGTGGTTCAGCACCGCATTGTCGATTGCGGTCATGGGAAGGATCAGCGCCGTGCTCATGTCGGTCCCTTGGGGTTCATCTTTGAGGTATTCCTCGATTTCCTCGGCCGTTTCCACACTGTCCGGGAGCTCAATCACTGTGCACTCGGCCAAGCCCATGTAGGTTCCCGTCCCCGGGTGGTAGATGATTGGAGTCACGATCGTTCCTTTCTCGGGCACAGTCGTTCGTACGGCACCGGTTGCGTCACAGTACGATCACCTGCAGCTCCATCGCGTCATGCTTGCCGAATTCGGCACGCATGACGCGCAGCGGTTGCAGGCTGCTCCCGGTCCTGAAGACCGCATGCCCTTTGCCTGTTTCTTCGCTCATCCGGAGAGCAAGCCGCTCCGCATTGTCTCGTCCGCAAAGTTGAGCGCGCCTCGGATCGAGTGCTTGGGTGTCCATTGTTGGGGTGTCCCTGCTTAAGTTGCGGGGAAGAAGGTGCGCACGGTTCGAGCCGGCCTGATTACCTCGAATCGGCGTTCCAACAGTCGGCTGATCTTGAATCGGCCGCCTCCGGCAGGAGGCGTCAGTTCAATCCGCGCCCCGCGTTTTACGACCTTGAACTCTGAGTGCTGGCTTCCGTCCGTAAACTTCATCGGTTCGGGCAACCGGATGATGTCGCCATCATTTAGCTTGCGTTCTCTGAGACGAAGGTTCCGGTAGCAGCGGTTGCGCCAATCCAGGGCATGGGGATTGGATGTCGGCCCGAGACAGTCCAGGACGCTCCTTGGGCACCCGGCCTCGAAAGGCCCGCTGTTTTCGTCGATGTCCTTGTAGCCGAAGATCTCGCCGCTGGCGGCCTTGGGGTTCCAGCGCACTAGGCAGATGACGGCCGTCACGTAATGCACGGCCCCATTTTCGCCGTAGCGTTCGATGGCGGCGTAGTATGCGCCGCTCGTCGAGACGCTCTTGATCACCCGGCACCCATCGAGCTTGCCGGTTGCCTCGTCACGACGCTCCCATGTCAGCTGGTTATCAAGATAGGCTTTTGGGGTTTCGAAGCCGCCCATCCCGTATCGATGCATGTAAAGCCATCCCATGTTGTGTCCTTTCTTTTCAGATGAGCCGTTCCTGCGCGGGGGGCGACAATCCAAGGTCACGCGCGATCCGTTTTGCGAGGGCGGGGAGATCGGCGAGCACTCCGATGGATGCTTTGCGCATGACGGCCCCGGGCGGCTTCCAGAACGGATTGCGCCAGGCGACGCCCGGCTCGCCGAACCGTTCGGGTGAAATCCGCAGGTAGACGCCGTGGGCTTCCAGGACGTGCTCCCCCGCCAATGAGCTTTCAGATGTTCTGTAGCTGATCCGGTAGCGGGTGTGGTCAAGGCCCATCCCAACAGCGATCTGCCGCAGTGTGCGGTGGCCCTCACGTTGGTAGTGGCGGAGTTCCTCGGGTCGGTAGTCGAGCCCGCGCCTGATCAGCGATATGATCGCAGGCTGATGCTTCAGTTCGCCGAGCCGCACCATGCACTGATCTCTCAGCTCCCGGTCGTCCTCATCGGAAGTGCCCGGCTTCCCGTCAGCAATCCGCTGGAGGTGTCGGGTCAGCAGCAGCACCGCCGGGCAGGTTGTCACGTCTCGCCCTGCGAGGCGGACATCGGCGACCGCCTCGTTCACGGCCATGAGCGCTGTCTCGAAGGTTGTAAGTCCGTCCGGCTGCAGCGCACGCCGGTAACGGTAATCGATATCGCAGGACATGAGGTTCCCTTTCCATTGCAAGACGCAATGGCCCTCTCCCCCTCCCCTCAATGGAGGTTCTGTATCCGCTCGCTCGTACCGTTGCCGTTCAATGGCTCGTAGATCATCGGTGCCAAAAGGGCCTCTGGCACGATGTGCTCGAGGATGCGCATCATCGCGGACAGCGCGACGCCTCGGCCGTCCGATCGAATGGCAATGGATTGGCTTCCTCCCAGCCCGTCCATTTCGAGCTTCCATCCGATCGGCGGTTTTCCCAGTAGTGCGTCGAGTACGGCTGCCGGTAGGCGTGCTGGAAACAGCCCCTGGACATGCTCCCCTAGTTCGGGTGCGAGAAGCATTCGCTGTCCGTCGATCCGGTCCGTTCCGTATTGCTCAAGCTGCGCGAGCCTGACCACGCCCTCGAGGCCTGGTTCAAGCAGCAGCCGGAACTTGCGCCGTTTCATGGCGGGTCTCCTCGGGCTCGCTCTCATAGCCAGAGAAGGCTGCAAGAAGGTTGAAGGCTTGGTCGGCTTTGGCGGCAGCGGTGATGATCGCGGTTTTGTCGGATTTCAGGATGTCGAGCCAGTGCGAGAGGTAGCTCGCGTGGCTTTCGTGAAGGTCTGCCGGAAGGCCCAGCTCGTAGCAGATTCGCGCCGAGACCTGTTCGGCGATATATCCTGACAGTCCAGCCCTAATTTGAATTTTTGGGGGTCGAGCGGAGGTGCTG
>NZ_LSJS01000135.1 GCF_001557325.1 Erythrobacter donghaensis | reverse complement strand
GGCGGGCCGCCGCTACGAGCCCGGCGCGCGGCCCTGCCTCGGCATCGTCAGCCTCGCCGAATTCCGCGATGCCTTCGCCGCGTTCGATGTTACAGAGACCTCGGCATGATCGAACCGGAACTCCCCGACTGGGACGACAAGCGCCCGCTGTTCATCTTCGACCATGTCTGCGTGCTGTGCTCGGGCGGGGTGTCCTTCATCATGAAGCACGACCGCGCCGGCAAGATCGCCTTCACGCCCGCCCAAGGGCCTCTCGGCCAGCAGCTGTGCGACCACTTCGGGATCGACTGGAACACGACCTACATCTTCGTCCGCGATGGCCGCGCCTTCACCAAGTCCGACGGCTATTTCGAGGTCGCGCGGGTGCTGGGCGGCTGGTGGCGCCTCACCCTCGTGCTCCGCATCGTGCCCAGGGCCTTGCGCGACGTCGCCTACGACCTGGTCGCCCGCAACCGCTACCGCTGGTTCGGCAAGACCCAGGAGGCCTGCCAGATGCTCACTCCCGACCAGCGCGCGCGGCTGATCTGACACGCCGCCGCGCTTGACGCCGCGGCCATGCGCGGGCAGCTTGGCGGCGATGAAACGGGGTCAGATCATCGCCGGGGTTTTTGCGATGCTCGCCGCCTTCCCGGCGCTTTCGCAGTCCTCCGCGCCGCAGCTCGGGCGAGAGCTCGTAGCTCTGCCGCCGCTCGGCCATGGTC
>NZ_LSJS01000134.1 GCF_001557325.1 Erythrobacter donghaensis | reverse complement strand
ATGCCCAGCTCCTCGGCCAGCTCGCGCGCGGGGACGGGCGGCTGCTGATGCATCTCAGGCCTGAAGGAAAGCATCACGCCGGACTATGGGAATTCCCCGGGGGGAAGGTCGAGACCGGCGAAATGCCCGCCGCAGCCCTGGTGCGCGAGCTGGCCGAGGAGCTGGGCATCGTCAGCGAGGCCGTTGATCTCGTGCCTTGGGGCTTTGCCGAGGCCGGCGGGCAGGGGCGCGGCGGCCCGGCGCTGGTGCTGCTGCTCTACCGCCTCACGCGCTGGCAGGGCGAGCCGCGTGCGCTCGAGGGCGGCGGGGTGGGCTGGTTCACCCCCGAGGAGATCGCCGCGCTGCCCAAGCCGCCGCTCGACGCAGAGCTGGCCGCGCGGCTCTTCCAATAATGGCGATTTGCATCCGAACCCACTTGCCAAGCCCGAACGGCCCCCCTAAAGGGCCCCCCTCAGCGCGCACCCGTAGCTCAGCTGGATAGAGCACCAGACTACGAATCTGGGGGTCAGAGGTTCGAATCCTTTCGGGTGCGCCAAAAAAGCCCGTCTCCTTCCGGAGGCGGGCTTTTTTGGTGCCGCGGCCCAACTTGCGCGTCCCCGCAGCCCCAGCTGGGCTGCCCCTCAATCCCCCACCGAATCCTCGAGCGCGTGCATGTCATCGTCCGACAGGCCGAAATGATGCCCGGCTTCGTGGATCACCACGTGGCGCACCAGTTCGGCAAAGCCGACGCCGGTCTCCTCCATCTCGGCGAGCAGCGGCTGGCGGAACAGGGTGATGACGGGCGGGAGCCCCTCGCTGTCCCACTGCGTCCGCTCGGTCAGCGCCACGCCCTCGTAAAGCCCGGTCAGATCGTAGGGATCCGCGATCCCGAGCGAATCGAGCTGCTCGTCGGTGGCAAACTCCTCCACCTTCAGCACCACGCCCTCGAGCGCGCGCGCGAACACCTCGGGCAAGCGCGCCAGCACGGCGCGTGCGAGCGATTCGAATTCAGCGGCAGAAGGCTCGCGCATGATGGATTTGCATCCTTTTGAAGGCGTCAGGGGGGTGCATTGCGCAAAATCCTGCCTACATTTCCACACGTAGCGGCGGCATCCATCGGCGGCAATCGACGTATCTTGGCGGAACGCCTCGGATGTTCGATGGTTGACGACACTCGGGCTTGACAGGCGAGAGGGCGCTCCATCGGGGAGCTGCGGATTGAAGAAAGACGAAACTGACATGAACCATATCTCCGCCCATGATCACGACGATGTGTTCGATCCGGAAAATCCGCTCGGCAAGCCCGAGGTGCCCGAGCATGTGCAGGAAGCGATCCGCACGCTGATCGCCTGGGCGGGCGACGATCCCAATCGCGAAGGTCTGCTCGACACCCCCAAGCGCGTGGGCCGCGCGTGGCTCGAATATTGCGAGGGCTATCGCGAGGACCCGGCGATCCACCTCACCCGCCAGTTCACCGAGGTGGGCGGCTATGACGAGATCGTGCTGCTCAAGGACATCCCCTTCCAATCGCACTGCGAACACCACATGGCGCCGATCATCGGCAAGGCGGCGATTGCCTATCTGCCGCGCAACAAGGTGGTGGGCATCTCCAAGCTCGCCCGGGTGCTGCACGGCTATGCCCGCCGCCTGCAAATCCAGGAGCGCCTGACCGCCGAGGTCGCGCAGTGCATCTGGGACCATCTCGATCCGCACGGCGTGGCGGTGGTGATCGAGGCGCAGCACGGCTGCATGACCGGACGCGGGGTCAAGACCCCGGGCGTCGGCATGATCACCAGCCGCATCCTCGGCTGCTTCCTCGACAACGACAGCAGCCGCAAGGAAGTGATGAGCCTGATGGGCTACTGATTCTGATCGGCCCGCACGCCGCCGCGCCGAACCGCGCGCGCAATGCGGCGGGCCGTCGGCTTGCGCGGCGATATCCACCGGGCATTGTTGGCCGCCCGCTCGCCCGCTGCTAGCGCTTCTCCTGTGACGGCCGCAAAGGCCGCAAACCGCAGGAGAGACCATCATGAAAAAGCTTGCGATGAGCGCATGCGTGCTCGCCGCCTGCCTCGCTGCTCCGGCCTTGGCGCTCGAGCACGAGGTGGTGATCGATCACGCCGAAGGGCCGATTTCGGCCGACTACAAGGGAACTGTAACGGTCAGCACGCGCCAGGTCGGCGCTGCCGGTGCCCCCGGCCGGCCGAGCACGCTTGCATGCCGGTGGAGCGCCCGGCTCGAGGTGGAGCGGATCGCGAGGGTCGGCGAAGCCTTCCGCTCGCAGCGCGTGCTCACCCGCGACAAGGTCGTGGGCGGAACGCGGCCCGGCTGGTGCGAAACCCAGAGCAAGGCAATCGACCGGATCGTCGAGGGGCGGCGCGACACGATCCGCAGCGCCATGCTCGCGCTGGTCGAGGCCGATCGCGCAGCGCTGCTCGCCGAGGCCGATAACGCCGCGGGCAGCACGCGCGGCTGACCCTTCAAGCCGCGTGCATCAGGCAAACGGGGCAGGCTTTTGCACAAGCCTGCCCCGTTTTCCCGTTTGCGGCCCGCAACAAAGCGGCATAGCTTTCCGTTCGGGATCCGATCGAAGACCATCCGAGGAGACTGACCGATGCTGCTGTTCACCGCCCGCCGTCTGGTCGCCCTTGCCGCCCCGGTCGCCATGCTGGCCGCCTGTTCGGGCGGCGATGCTGCCGATCCGGCCGCCGAAGGCACAGCGGGTGCTTTCCTCGCCAAGGGCGAGGTGCCGCCGATCATCAAGCAACGCGAGGAGAATTTCGAGGCCATCGGCGATGCCTTCAAGGCGATCCGCGGGCAGCTTGACAGCGACACGCCCGATTTTGCACTGATCGCCGCCAAGGCAAGCGACATCAACGCGCGTGCGGGCCAGATCCCCAACCACTTCCCCGCCGGCACCAGCACCGCCGACGGCTTCAAGACCGAGGCGCTCCCGGCGATCTGGGAGACGCCCGAAGAGTTCAAGGCCGCCGCGCAGAAGCTGGTCGACGAAAGCGCCAAGCTCGCCAGCCTCGCCACCGGCGGCGACAAGGCGGCGGTGGGCGCGCAGGCCATGGCAATGGGCGGCGCATGCAAGGGCTGCCACGACAAGTTCCGGCTCGACGATGAGAAGAAATAGGTGAGCGAAGCCTCGCCGCCGCGCGCGGCCCTGCAACCTGACGTCAGCGTGTGGGACCCGCTGCTGCGGATCGTCCACTGGAGCTTTCCGCTGCTGATCCCGGCCATGTGGTGGACGGCGGAGAACGACAAGTGGGCGCTGCACAAGCGGCTGGGGCTGGTGCTGCTGGGCCTGCTGGTGTTCCGCATCCTGTGGGGCTTCATCGGCCCCGAAACCGCGCGCTTTGCGCAATTCGTCCGGGGGCCGCAGAAGGTGCTCGCCTATCTGCGCGGGGATCGCAGCGCTGGGCCTGCCATCGGTCATTCGCCGCTGGGCGGGTGGAGTACCATGGTGCTGCTCGGCGCGATGCTGCTGCAGGTCAGCCTCGGGCTGTTCGCGGGCGATCCCTTCGACGGGACGACCGGGCCCTTGAACAGCCTCGTCGGGGTGGCGCTCGCCGACATGATCACCGAGCTGCACGAGACGTTCTTCTGGGTGATCGCCGGATTGATCGGCCTGCACCTGGCCGCGATCTGCTTTTATGCCGTGCGGGGCGATGACCTGCTGAGCCCGATGGTCGGCGGCAGCCGCCCGCCGCTTGCGGGTGTCACCGGGATCGGCCCCGTGCCTTGGGTGAGGGGGCTGCTCGCCTGCGGCCTCGCAGGGTTGCTGGCGCTGTGGGTCGCTTACGGAGCGCCGCCTCTGACATGACCGGACGTTTGCCGCAGCAGGTCAAGGCCATGTCCCTGATGGCACGGAGGCTTGGGGCTTTGTCGCTATTGGCTTTTCTGCTCAGCGGGCCTGCCGCTGCCGATAACGATACTTGGCAGGAAAATTTCCCGCAGAATTGCATTTTCCCGGCTGACGGCCTCGAAGAACCCGAGCCTTGCCGAAGTTTCTACCGGGAGTCCGACCGTCGCTCTGAAGATGGCGAGGCCTACACGATCTATGAATACAAGTGGATCGGCTCCGACGGCCGGGAGGTTGTTTACATTCCGGACATCGGCGGCTTTGCGATGAGCCGGTTCACCATCGGCACGCTGCACGACAACCGCTATGACGGGGGCCGCACGTTCAAGCCGGCGATCAGTCACACATTGCACAGGGACAAAACAGTGATCGGTGCGCCTGGCGAATTGTATCTGTTTGCCGTGTGTGACGAATACATCGATGGCAAGCCCTACAATTGCGACTGACCCGGTTCGCGGTTCCTGTCGGCTCCGATGAAAAAGGGGCGCCCCCGTTGCGGGAGGCGCCCCCTTTCTTTCGGGTCTGTCGGAAAAGCCTTACAGCTGGCCGAGCATGTGTTCCGCGCTCGAGACGCGGAAGTCGCCGGGTTCCTCGACATTCAGTTGCTCGACCACGCCGTCGTTGATCACCATCGAGAAGCGCTGGCCGCGCTTGCCGAGGCCGAAGCCCGAGCCGTCCATGGTGAGGCCGATCGCCTCGACGAATTCGGCATTGCCGTCGGCGAGCATGGTGATGTCGTCGCTGCCGGCGGCCTTGTTCCAGGCGCCCATCACGAAGGCGTCGTTGACCGCGGTGCCGACGATCTCGTCGACGCCCTTGGCCTTGAGCTCGGCGGCCTTCTCGACGAAGCCGGGCAGGTGCTTGGCCGAGCAGGTCGGGGTGAAGGCGCCGGGCACGCTGAACAGGGCGACCTTCTTGCCCGCGAAGTATTCGGAGGACTTGACCGCCTGCGGGCCTTCGGCGGTGGCCTTGATCAGGGTGACTTCGGGAAGCTTGTCGCCAACGGAGATGGTCATTGCGGGTGTGTCCTGTGTTGGGGGGTGCATCTGCGCGCGCTCTCTATCGCGGGGCGGTGTGGCGGGCAAGAATTAGACATATAAAGATAAGTTTATATTTGCCTCGGCGGCGATGTGCCGCTAGGGGGCTAGCCGCATAAGCAGATAGCCCGCCTCGCGGGTGCCTATCTGTGCATAGGAGATAGAAACGATGGCCACCCTCGCCGCCAATCCGACCACCGAATACGTCATCAAGGACATCGCGCTCGCCCAGTTCGGCCGCGACGAGATCATGATCGCCGAGACCGAGATGCCGGGCCTGATGGCGCTGCGCGCGGAGTACGGCGCCTCGCAGCCGCTCAAGGGCGCGCGCATCACCGGCTCGCTGCACATGACGATCCAGACCGCGGTGCTGATCGAGACCCTCGTGGCGCTGGGCGCCGAGGTGCGCTGGGCGACCTGCAACATCTTCTCGACCCAGGACCACGCCGCCGCCGCCATCGCCGCGCGCGGCATCCCCGTGTTCGCCATCAAGGGCGAGACGCTGGCGGACTACTGGGACTATGTGGGCCGCATCTTCGACTGGTCGAGCGAGGCCGATCCCGATCTCACCGCCAACATGATCCTCGACGACGGCGGCGATGCCACCATGTTCGCGCTGTGGGGCGCGCGCATCGAGGCGGGCGAGGAAATGGGCGAGCCGACCAACGCCGAGGAGATCGAGTTCCAGCGCGCGCTCAAGGCCTTCGTCGCCGCCAAGCCCGGCTACCTCACCAAGACCGTCAAGGCGATCAAGGGCGTCTCGGAAGAGACCACCACGGGCGTGATGCGCCTCTACCAGATCGCCAAGGCGGGCAAGCTGCCCTTCCCGGCGATCAACGTGAACGACTCGGTCACCAAGTCGAAGTTCGACAATCTCTATGGCTGCAAGGAATCGCTGGTCGACGCGATCCGCCGCGCGACCGACGTGATGCTGGCCGGCAAGGTCGCCTGCGTTGCGGGCTACGGCGATGTCGGCAAGGGCTCGGCCGCCTCGCTGCGTGACGGCGGCGCCCGCGTGATGGTCACCGAGATCGACCCGATCTGCGCGCTCCAGGCCGCGATGGACGGCTTCGAGGTCGTCACCATGGAAGACGCCGTCAAGCGCGCCGACATCTTCGTCACCGCCACCGGCAACGAGGACGTCATCACCGCCGAGCACATGATGAACATGAAGCCGATGGCGATCGTGTGCAACATCGGCCACTTCGACAGCGAGATCCAGATCGCC
Organism: Erythrobacter donghaensis; assembly: GCF_001557325.1. GTDB lineage: Bacteria > Pseudomonadota > Alphaproteobacteria > Sphingomonadales > Sphingomonadaceae > Erythrobacter > Erythrobacter donghaensis_B. Next base: position 23,876 of record NZ_LSJS01000134.1, on the reverse strand, counting down.
GCGCTCTCCAACTACGAGTGGAAGGAAATCAAGGAAGGCACCGACCTCGTCACCTTCCCCGATGGCAAGTCGATCATCGTGCTCGCCAAGGGCCGCCTCGTGAACCTCGGCTGCGCCACCGGTCACCCGAGCTTCGTGATGAGCGCGAGCTTCACCAACCAGACCCTCGCCCAGATCGAGCTGTTCACCAAGGCGGACGAATACGACAACGACGTCTATGTCCTCCCCAAGCACCTCGACGAGAAGGTCGCCGCACTCCACCTCGAGAAGCTCGGCGTCAAGCTGACCCAGCTGTCGGACAAGCAGGCGAGCTATATAGGCGTGCCGCAGGCCGGCCCGTTCAAGCCGGATCACTACCGCTACTAAGTCACACGGCTCGCCCGTCTCAGCCTGTTTGACCACAGGGTTGGGGGCGGGCGGGCTGTCCCCCGTTGCACTCCCGCGCGTGCGCGCATAGCGGTTGGGCGATGGACCTCTCGCCGCTCTCGCTGGTGCTGATCGCGCTCGTTCTTGCCGCCTGGGCGGTGGGGGCGGGCGTTGTCGTGCTGCGCGCCAACCGCAGCGCGCACCGGGCCAAGGCGCTGCGCACCAGCGTCAAGCGGATGCAGACCCTGCTCGATGTCGCCCCGGCGCTGCCGCTGCTGGTGCGGGTCGACGGCCGGATCGAGGCGCCCGAGCGGCTCGCAAGAATGCTGGGCCTGGCGAGCATGCCCAAATACCTTTCCGAACTCGCAGCGCCGCCGGGAAATCCCAAGGCGGGCGGGCTCGCGCAGATGCAGCTCGACCAGCTGTGGAGCAAGATCCAGACCACCCAGAAGAGCGCGGCGCCGTTCCGCATGGCGATCAATCTGCCCGGCTCGCAGCGCAGCCTTGCGCTCTACGGCGCGCTTGCCGATCCGCAGGTCTCGCCGGGCGGGGCGGCGCTGGTGTGGGTGTTCGATTTCACCGAAAGCCACGCCGAGATGGCCCGGCTGCGCGCCGCCGCCGCCCGCGCCACCGGAGACTTCGCCGCGCTCGTCGGGCTGATCGAGGCCGCGCCCATGCCGATGTGGTTCCGCGACGCCGAATTGAAGCTCCAACTCGTCAACCAGGCCTACGTCGATGCCGTCGGCGCGGTCAGCGCGGCCGAGGTGGTGCAGGGGCAGATCGAACTGCTCGAGCCCGAGGACGGCCGCTCGCCCGCCGACATTGCGCGCGCCAGCCTTCAGAGCCAGAACGCCTCGGAACGCATCGTTGCCGCGACCATCCTCGGCGCGCGGCGCACCCTGCGGGTCTCGGATCTGCCGCTCGGGCAGGAGGGCGTGGCGGGCTATGCCATCGACATCGAGGAGCAGCAGCAGGTCGCGCGCAACTTCCGCGCCTTTCGCGATGCCCAGCGCGCGCTGCTCGACCAGCTTTCGGTCGGCGTAGCGCTGTTCGATGCCGACGAACGCCTGACCTTCGCCAACCGTCCCTTCCGCCGGTTGTTCAGCCTGATGGACGACGCGATCGAGGCGCATACCCCGTTCGAGCGCTTCCTCGCCGAGGCGCGCGAGCGCGGGCGCACGCCCGAGGTGCGCGACTTTCCCGAATGGCGGCGTGAACGCACCGCGTGGTTCGGGATGCGGGACGCGCTGGAGGAGGCCTGGCCGCTGCCCGGCGGCACGCATCTGCGCGTTGTCGCCCAGCCGATGCCCGACGGGGGGCTGGTTCTGATTACCGAGGACCGCACCGAGAGCCTCGCGCTCTCGGCAGTGCGCGACACGCTGCTGCGCACCCGCACCGCGACGCTCGACAGCCTGTTCGAAGCCCTCGCCATCTTCGCGCCCGATGGTTCGGTACAGCTCTGGAACCGCAGCTTTGCGGGGACCTGGGGCCTCACCTCCGACCTGCTCGACCGCCACCCCAGCGCCGACGAGCTGCTGAGCGCGATCGGGCGCAACCTCGTGCGTCCCGAGGAGGCCGCGATGATCGGCGCGGCGGTGCGCGCCGCGACACTCGACCGGCGCGAGAAGGGCGGGCAGGTGGAGCTCGCCGACGGGCGCACGTTGCGGTTCGCGGGTATTCCGCTGCCCGACGGCAACGGGCTCCTGACGGTGCTCGACATCACCGCCTCGCAGAAGGCCGAGCAGGCCCTGCGCGAGCGTGCCGAGGCGCTGGAGGAGGCCGATGCGGTCAAGGCCAAGTTCCTCGCCAATATGAGCTACGAGTTCCGCACGCCGCTCACCACCATCGGCGGCTATGCCGAACTGCTCAAGAGCGGCGCGGCGGCCGACCCTGCGGCGGCGGGCGAATATGTCGATGCGATCCTCGCCGCGGTCGAGCGCCTGACCGAGCAGGTCGAGAACGTGCTCGATCTGTCGCAGTCCGAGGCGGGGCTGCTGCCGATCCGCAAGGAGCGCGTGGACGTGCTCGACTTCCTCACCACGCTGGTGCGCGAGCGTGAGCAGGCGATCATCACCGCTGGCCTCAGCCTCGACCTCAAGGGGCGCCGGGGCAGGGTGATCGAAGCCGATCCGCGCCAGATGGGACGCGCGATCGGAAACCTCCTCGACAATGCCATCGCCGGAACCCCCGACGGCGGCCGTATCGTGATCGAGATCCGCCGCGCGAGTGATCCGGACGCCGGGTGGAATGTCGAGATCAGCATTGCCGACAATGGCCGCGGCATGAGCGCGCAGGAGCTGGCGATTGCGCAGGGCGGGGTGCGGCCCGGCGGCGAGGGCGCGCCCGAGCGCCGCACCGGGCTCGGCATCCCGCTCGCCCGCCAGCTGATCGCGGCGCATGACGGCACGCTCGAGATCGTCAGCCGCAAGGGCGCAGGCACCACGGCGACGATTCGCGTGCCGTGATGGAAGCGCGCGAGGTGCTCCCTGATCCGGCGGCGATGGCGGCCTATGGCGCGCGCATCGCGGCGCGGCTGCGCGCGGGGGATGTGGTGGCGCTGGAAGGCGGGCTCGGGGCGGGCAAGACCACGCTCGCCCGCGCGATCCTCGCCGCCCTGGGCCATGCGGACGAGGTGCCCTCGCCAACCTTCACGATCATCGAGACCTATGCCGCGCCGCCTCTGCGCCTCGCGGTGGTCCATGCCGATTTCTACCGGCTCGAAGATCCGGCCGAGCTCACCGAAATCGGGCTCGACGATTACCGCGAGGGCGCGGTGCTGCTGGCGGAATGGCCGCAGAATGCCGGGGGCTTCGGCCATGAACCGGGGTGCCTTGCGATCAGCCTCGGACCGCGAGGAGAAAGCGGGGAAGGCGGACGGATTGCGATTGCCCGCGGCGGGGCTGATTGGTTAGGGCGGATGCCATGAACGCGCTTCCCGAAGGTCTTGCCGATTTCATTTCCCGGGCCGGATGGGCCGATGCGCGCGTCGAGCCGCTGCCCGGCGATGCCTCGTTCCGGCGCTATTTCCGCCTCACCCGCCCCACGGAGAACGGCGTTGGCGAGGCCGCGATGCTGATGCACGCGCCCCCGCCGCACGAGGATCCCGCGCCCTTTCTCCATGTCGCGCACTGGCTGGGCGGTCACGGCATGCGCGCGCCTGCGGTCTTCGCCGAGGATGCGCCGCAAGGCTGGGTGCTGACCGAGGATTTCGGTAATGACCGGATGCGCGACTGGCTCGATGCCAATCCGGGCGAGGAGCGGGCGGCCTACGCGGCTGCGGTCGATGCCCTCGCCGCGCTCCACCGCCTGCCGCCCGGGCCCTTCGCGCTCTACGACATGGCGGTCTACCAGCGCGAGGCGGCGCTGCTGACCGAGTGGTGGTGCCCGGCCCAGGGGCTTGAAGTTGACGCTGCGGGCTATGCTGCGGCGTGGGAGGCGGTGCTCACCCCGGTGCTGGCGCGGCAGAATCCCGGCGTGACGGTGCTGCGCGATTATCACGCCGAGAACATCATGCTGCTCGGCGGCAAGCCCACCGCGCCGCAGGGGCTGATCGACTTCCAGGACGCATTGGTCGGCCACCCGGCCTACGACCTCGTATCGCTGCTCCAGGACGCCCGGCGCGATGTCGATGTGCATCTCGAGACCGCGATGCTGCTTCACTATGCGCAAGCCGTGGGCGGGGCGGATGACGACTTCCTCGCCGATTACGCGACGCTCGGCGCGCAGCGCAATGCCAAGATCGTGGGCATCTTCACCCGGCTGAACGCACGCGACGGCAAGCCGCGCTACCTCGCGATGATCCCGCGGGTCTGGGCGGCCTTGGAGCGCGACCTTGCGCACCCCGCGCTGGAGCCCGTGGCGGCGTGGTTCGACGCCAATATCCCGGCCGATCTGCGCGCCGCCAACGGAGCCTTCGCCACGTGAGCAAGCTCGCCTCCGACACTGCGATGATCCTCGCCGCCGGGCTGGGCAAGCGGATGCGGCCGCTGACCGCGAGCCAGCCCAAGCCGATGGTGCGGGTGGCGGGCAAGCCGCTGATCGACCACGCCCTCGATCGCCTTGCCGAGGCGGGGATCGCGAAGGCGGTGGTCAATGTCCACTACCTCGCCGACGCGCTGGAGGCGCATGTCCTCGCCCGCGCGGCCCCCAAGGTCACGGTCTCGGACGAGCGCGACCTGCTCCTCGAGACCGGGGGCGGGATGGTCAAGGCCCTGCCGCAGCTGCCCGACCCCTTCTTCGCCCTCAATGCCGACAACATCTGGCTCGACGGGCCCAAGAGCGCGTTCCACGAACTCTCGCGCCGCTGGGACGGGCAAGCGATGGACGCGCTGCTGCTGGTCGTGCCGCACGCGCGCGCCTGCAACTTTCAGGGGCCGGGGGATTTCCACATGGACCCGATGGGCCGCATTTCGCGTCGCCGGCCGGGGCGGATCGCGCCCTTCATCTACACCGGCATCCAGCTCGTCAGCCACCGCCTGCTGCGCGACACGCCGCAAGGGCCGTTCGGCACGATGCTGCTGTGGGAGCGCGCCATCGCCGTGGGACGGCTCTACGGCCTCAGCTTCACCGGCCTGTGGTTCGAGGTCGGCACGCCGCAGGCGATCCGCCCGACCGAGGAAGCGCTGGCGGGTGGCTGAGCCGCGCGCGCCCGGCCCGCTCGTCTACTCCATCGCCGCGCATCGCGGTTTTGCCGATGCGCTCGTCGCAGGCCTCGTGCCGCGCTACCGCGAGGAGGGCTTTGGCCTTGCGCGCCTTACCCTTCTGGTGCCCTCCAGCCGCGCCGCGCGCACGTTGACGGAAGCCTTCATCCGCCACGCGGGCGAGAACGGCGAGGGCGGGCTGCTGATGCCGCGCATGATCGCGGTGGGCGACCTCGATCTCGACGAAAAGCTGGGAGCCGCGCTCGACCCGCTGGGCGCGGCTGACATCCCCCCGGCCTGCGATCCGGTGCGGCGCTGGCTGACCTTGGACCGCCTGATCGCCGAGGCCCGCGCCGAGGAAGGCATGTCCCCGCTCCCCGGCCGCGCCCGCCTCAACCTTGCGCGCGAGATGGCGCGGACGATGGACCGGCTGCTGGTCGAGGAGAAGGAGGTCGAAGACCTGCTCGGCGAGGCGGTGATGGACAGCGTCGCGGGCCTGGCCGAGCACTGGAAGCGATCGATCAGGCTGTTCGGCCTCGTCAATATCCGCTGGCAGATGGCGCTGAACGCGCGCGGCGAGGTCGATGCCGCCACGCGCCGGAACATGCTGTTCGATCACGCGGCGAAGCGCTGGCGCGAGACGCCGCCGCCGCACCCGATCATCGCCGCGGGTGTCACCAGCGCCTCGCCCGCGCTGGCGCGGCTGCTGCGGGTGGTGGCGAGCCTGCCGCAGGGCGCGGTGGTGCTCCCCGATCTCGACCTCACGATGGACGCCGCCGCGTGGGACGAGCTGGGCCTCGCGGGAGCCTCGCAGGAACCCGGCGGCCCGGTGTTCGGCGCCGAGGACGCGGTGACGCACCCGCAGTATCACCTGAAGCTCCTGCTGAACCGCATGGGCGTGAACCGCGCGGAGGTGCAGCCCTGGCACCGCCGCGGGATCGCCGCCGCGGACCCGGCGCGCAGCCGCGCGATCTCGGCGCTGTTCCTGCCCCCGCAGGCGAGCCGCTCGTGGAGCACGCTCGAGCCGAAGGACCGGCGGCTTGACGGGGTGCGCCTGCTCGCCAGCGCCACCATCGAGGAGGAGGCACAGGCCATCGCCCTGCTGGTGCGCCAGCAGCTGGAGGTGCCGGAAAAGCGCATCGCCGTCGTCACGGCCGATCGCGGCTTGGCGCGCCGCGTCGCGCAGCATCTCGAGCGCTGGCATATCGCCGCAGACGATTCCGCCGGTCGCCCGCTGGCTTTGACGCCCGCCGGGCGCTTGTTCGGGCTGCTTGCGGAGATCGCCGCCAATGATCCGGATCCCGCCAACCTCGTCGCGGCTTTCGGTCACCCATTGGTGCAAAGCTGGGACGGCCTTGCCCGCGGCGACTGGCTCAGGGGGCTGCGCGCGTTCGACCGCCAGCTGCGGGGGCCTTCGCCTGCCCCCGGCATGGAACCGCTGCGCGCGGCGGCGGCCAAGGCCAAGATCGTCGAATGGTGGGAGGAGGCCGAGGTGCTGGTCGCCCCGCTCGCCGACTGGCCGCAGGAGATTGCGCTCGCCGAGGCGCTCACCCGCTTTGCCGTCGCCGCCGAAGCCTTCGCCCGCTCCGCCATCTGGGAGCGCGAGGATGGCCGCGCCTTGGGCCATTTGGTCGAGGACCTGCGCGGGACAGCCGAGGCGCTCGGGACGATGATCGAGACCGCCGACCTCGCAGGCGTCCTGCGCGATGCGATGGAACCGGTTGCGGTGCGCCCCGGCTATGGCGGGCACCCGCGTGTGGCCATTTACGGCCTGCTCGAGGCGCGCATGGCGCGCGCCGATCTGGTCATTTGCGGTGGGCTCAACGAAGGCTCCTGGCCGCAGCCCGCCGGTGCCGACGCGCTGCTGGCGCCTGCGGTGCTGCGCGCACTCGGCGTGCCGGGCGCCGACTTCCGCATCGGCCTTGCCGCGCATGACCTCGCAGGCGCGATGGGAGCGCCGCAGGTGGTACTCTCGCGGAGCCTGCGCGATGCCGAGGGGCCGACGCTGCCCTCGCGTTTCCTGCTCCGGGTCGAAGCGCTGCTGGGCGCGGATCTCGACAAGGAGCATCGCGAGCGCACCATCCCTGCGATCCTCCCGCATCTCGACCGTCTGCGCCCGACTGCCGAACCCTATCCGCGCCCCGCGCCCGATCCCGCACCTTCCTTGCGTGATGTGCCGATCAAGGTGACCGCATTGGACCGGCTGCTGGGCGATCCCTACCAGTTCTACGCGCAGGCGATCCTCGACCTGCGGCGGCTCGATCCGCTGGCCGCCGATCCCTTCAGCGATCCGGCGCTGCGGGGCACGCTGGTGCACGAGATCCTCGATGGCTGGCACAAGGCGAAGGAGCGCCAGCCCGGCCTCGCGCTCGCGCCCTATGCGGCCGCCCATTTCCGCGAGCAGCGCGTCCACCCGCTGTTCCGCGCGCTGTGGCAGCCGCGCCTGATCGCCGCGCTCGAGCGCTTCGAGGGCTGGATCGAAGCGGACGCTTCCGAAAAGGGCCGCACGGTGCTCGCCACTGAGATTTCCGGCGAGATGGAGGTGGACGGGGTGAAGGTGCAGGGCCGCGCGGACCGGATCGACCGGCTCGCGGACGGCACGCTCGGGATCGTCGACTACAAGACCGGGCGCGTGCCTTCCAAGGAGGAGGTGAAGGCGGGATTTGCGCTGCAACTCGGCCTGCTGGGCCTGATCGCGGAACGTGGCCGCTTTGCCGACAATGACACGGGCAGGGTGGTGCAGGGCGCGGCCACCGCCTTCGAGTACTGGTCGTTCAAGAAGGATGACGGCAGCTTCGGCAAGCGCGAAACGCCGATGAAGGTGGGGCAGGCCAAGAAGGGCCTCACGCCTGAGGAATTCCTGCCGCATCATCTCGAGAAGCTGCGTTTCGCCATCAGCGAATACGTCAAGGGTCGCGCACCGTTCCGGGCGCGCGAAAACCCCGATTACAAGGGCTATACCGATTACGACCAGCTGATGCGCCTCGAGGAATGGCTGGTGCGCCTCACCGAGAAGGAGGCGAAGCCGTGAGCGGTGGGAACGGGCTTGTCTTTCCGCTTCAGGAGAATCAGCTGCTTGCGGCCGATCCCGAGGACAATGTCTGGCTCTCGGCCTCGGCAGGGACGGGCAAGACGCAGGTGCTCTCCGCGCGGGTGCTCAGGCTGCTGCTGCGCGAGGATGTGGCGCCATCGCAGATCCTGTGCCTCACCTTCACGAAGGCGGGCGCCGCCGAGATGGCGAACCGCATCAATGCGGTGCTGGCGCGCTGGGTGCGGCTCGATGCGGGGACGCTGGGCAAGGAGCTGAAGCATCTCGGCGCGGATTTCGGTCCGGCCACGCAGGAGCGCGCGCGCACGCTTTTTGCCAGCGTGCTCGATTGCCCCGGCGGGGGGCTCCGGATCGACACCATCCACGCCTTCGCGCAGTTCCTGATCGGCAATTTCCCCGAGGAGGCGAACCTTGCCCCCGGCACCCGCGTGATGGATGACCGCAGCCGCGAACTGCTCGCCCGCGAGGTGCTGACCGACATGTTCGAGGAGGCCGAGCGCACCAATGATGTGCGCATCCTCGATGGACTTGAGACCTTCACCACCCGCAAGGATCCGGCGGCCCTGCACAAGTGGCTGATGCGCGCGGCGGACGCGCAGGAGATGTGGGAGGGGCCGGGCAGCTGGCAATCGCCGATGGGTGCGCGGGTGCGCCAGACGCTGGGGATGCCGGCTGATGCGGGGGAGGAATGGGCAGCTGAACCACTCCACCCGGACATCTTCCCTGACGATGCGCTTGTGGCGATCCTTGAGGCACTCAGGCAATGGGGCAAACCTTCGGGCGAGAAGTCCATCGCGGGTATAGAGAGGTGGATTAAGCTCAACGAACATCAGCGCTCCGGCGCGTTGGATTGTCTGGTGGGCGGAGTGCTAAACAGCGAACTTTTGCCCAATGGCAACTTGCGGCACGCAACGAAGGCCGACCCGGACTTTGTTTCCTATCAGCAAACGGTGGGCGAACAGGTGGCCAAATTTGAAGAGCGCCGCGCCTTGCTCGCCTGCGCCGAGATCGTCACCTCCGCGCTCGAAATCGGCCGCGCCTTCGCGGTGCGCTGGGAGGAGCGCAAGGCGCGCGAGGGTCTGCTCGACTTCGGCGACCTGATCCGCAAGGCCGCCGATCTGCTCGGCCGGTCCGAGGCGGCCGACTGGATCCGCTACAAGCTCGACCGCCATTTCGATCACATCCTGATCGACGAGGCGCAGGACACCAACCGCGGCCAGTGGGACATCGTCGAGGCGCTGATCGACGACTTCTTCACCGGCGAGGGCGCGCGCGGGGACAAGCTGCGCACGGTCTTCACCGTGGGCGATTACAAGCAGGCGATCTTCGGCTTCCAGGGCACCAGCCCCGAGAACTTCGCCCGCGCCAAGCAGCGCATCTTCGCCCGGATCGACGCCGCACAGCAGGGCATCCGCCAGAGCCGCACCAACCGCCGCGAGCCGGGCTGGCGAGACCTCGACCTCGGTACCTCCTACCGCACCGCGCAGATCGTGCTCGGCTTCGTCAACCGGGTGATCGCGATGCTCGGGTTCGACGCGTTCGGGCTCGACAAGGAGCCGGCCGAGCACAAGGGCGCCGAGCGTCCGGGGCTCGTCACCCTGTGGCCGCCTGTCGCGCCGGACAAGGCCGAGGCCGCCGACGAGGAGGACGACAGCGAAGATGGCGGACAGGACTGGCTGCCGCGACACGACACGCTGCTCGCCCAGAACATCGCCGATCAGGTCAAGCGCTGGGTGGGCGGCACCGAGCCGTTCGTGCTCGCCAAGGGCACCCGCCGCCATGCCACAGCGGGCGACATCATGGTGCTGGTGCGCCAGCGCAAGGAGCTCGCCGCGCAGATCGTCGCCAAGCTCCATGCGCGGGGCGTGCCGGTGGCGGGGGTCGACCGGCTGCGGCTCGGCGCGCCGTTGGCGGTGAAGGACGTGCTCGCCGCGCTCAGGTTCGCCGCGCAGCCGCAGGATGACCTCAGCCTTGCCAACCTCCTCGCATCCCCGCTGATGGGCTGGACGCAGGATGACCTCCTCGCCCATGTCCCGCGCAAGCCGAGGCAGCGCCTGTGGGAGCACCTCAAGCGCGAGGATGCCCCCGCTTTCGTCGCCGAGACCGCCGCGCGGCTGCGTGACCTGCTCCGCCGTGCCGATTACCACACCCCGCAAGGCCTGATCGCCTGGCTGCTCACCGGCCCGTGGCAGGGCCGCGCCCGGCTGGTCGAACGGCTCGGGGTCGAGGCCAACGACCCGCTCGACGAGCTCCTCAACGCCGCCTTCGCTTATGAGGCCGAGCACTGGCCGAGCCTTGCGGGCTTCATCGCCTGGTTCGACGCCGGGACGGGCGACCTCAAGCGCGACAGCGACAGCGCCGCCGGGCAGGTGCGGGTGATGACCGTCCACGGCTCAAAAGGCTTGCAGGCCCCGATCGTCATCCTCGCCGACGCCACCGGCGCGCCGGGCGAGGCGGGGGATCTCGAACTGGAGGACGACCCGCTCGGCCACCAGCCCGACCGCAAGCGCCTCGTGCCGCTCCCGCCGCTCGGCAAGGACGAGCGAAAGGGCCGCATCGCCGAGGCCGAGGCGGCCAAGGCGGCCGCCGTGATGCAGGAGCACTGGCGCCTGCTCTACGTTGCCATGACCCGCGCCGAAGAGGCGCTGTTCATCGGCGGCTCGCTCGGCAAGCGCGAGGCCAAGGCCGGCACGCCGCATCCCGACAGCTGGTACGCCCGCCTCGCGCCGCTTTTCGAGGAGGCACCGATCGACGACCCCGTGTGGGGCACCCGCCGCGAGTGGGGCGAGCGCGCCGAACCGCTGGTGTCCGATGACGCCGCCCGGGCGCAGGCCGCCGCCGAGGTCACGCTCCCGCGCTGGGTCACCACCGCGATCGGCGAGGAGCCCCGCCCGCCGCGCCCGCTCGCGCCTTCGGCGGCCGGCGAGGAGGGGGGCGTCGCCCCGCCGCTCGACCCCGAGGCCGCGCGCCATGCCGCAAGGCGCGGGAGCCTGATCCACGCGCTGCTCGAGCGCCTGCCCGACGTGCCGCCCGAGACCCGCTCCGTCGCGGCGCGGAGCTGGCTCGCACGGCAGGCCGCCGACCTTCCGCAAGCGATGCACGACGAGATGCTCGAAGCCGCGCTTGCCGTTCTCGACCACCCTGACTTCGCCCCGATCTTCTCCCCCCAAGCGCTCGCCGAGGTGCCGCTGGCCGCCACGGTCGACGGCGTCGTCGTCGCCGGCACCGCCGACCGCCTGCTGATCGAGCCTGCGCGCATCACCGTGGTCGACTTCAAGACCACCCGCCGCCCGCCTGCCACCATCGCCGACATCCCGCTCGCCACACTCAGGCAGATGGCGGCCTATGTCGCCGCGCTCGAGGCGATCTACCCGGGGCGCGAGGTGCGCGCGGGCGTGCTCTACACCCACGCGCCCGTCCTGTTCGACCTGCCGCCCGCCACCCTCGGGTTACACAAGAACGCCTTGCAGGCCCCGCAGCATTCCTTGCCGCTTCCCGATATTGAGTGAATAGGCCTGCGCACTAGATTGCATTCACATGACCGGCGCTCCTATGCTCCGGCCAAAGGAGACACAGGATATGGCGACCGTCAATGTGACCGATGCGAGCTTCGAGGCGGATGTCCTCGGCAGCGACACCCCCGTGCTGGTGGATTTCTGGGCCGACTGGTGCGGTCCGTGCAAGATGATTGCCCCCGCCCTGGAGGAGATCAGCGAGGAGCTTGCGGGCCAGGTCAAGATCGCCAAGATCGACATCATGGAGAATACCGACATCGCGAGCCAGATGGGCGTCCAGTCGATCCCGCTGATGCTTTTGTTCAAGAACGGCGAAGTCGTGGCGAGGAAGCTCGGCGCAGCGCCCAAGAGCCAGCTCAAGGCATGGCTCGAAAGCGAGCTTTGACGAAAGCGTCACCCCGGACTTGATCCGGGGTCGCTCGCCGTAAGCGATCCCGGGTCAGGCCCGGGATGACGGCTGATCAGGCCAGCACCCGCGCGACGAAGGCATCCCAGATCGCAGGCGATGACGCCCCCACCAATCCGGGCGCTTCGTGCTGGTCGACCCGGTACGCGCTGCCATCGAGCCGCGCCGCCTTGCCGCCCGCCTCGTTCAGCCACAAGACGCCCGCGGCGTGATCCCACGCGAGCGTGCGCTTGAAGCTCGAGATGTCGTTTTGGCCGAGGGCAAGGCGCGGATATTGCTCGGCTGCGCAGCGCGGGATGTCGACAAGGGTGTAGTGGCACGCGAGCTTGGCATCCACCATCGCCGATTCTTCGGGTGTGAGGAAAATGCGGCTGACGGCGGTAACCGGCGGTGCCTGCCCCGTCGTGCGCGCGGCGATCCGCTCGCCGTCAACGAAAGCGCCTTCCCCGCGCCTTGCGTGGCAGAAGCGGTCTTTCAGGGGATCGTAGATCCACCCCGCCACGGCCTCGCCCGCGTCGGCGAGCGCGACGATGATGCCGAAGGGCTCCTTGCCTTCGGCAAAGTTGGCGGTTCCATCGAGCGGGTCGATGATCCAGCACTGGCCCGAGAGGTGACCCAGCACGGCCTTGTCGGCGTGGACGGCTTCCTCGCCCACCACCGCGACACCGGGGGCGAGTCTGGTGAGCGCTTCGGTGAGGAAGGCCTCGACCTCGCGGTCGACGATGGTGACGGGATCGTCCGCGCCCTTCATCTCGACCTCGCCCGCCGCCAGATTGCGGAAGCGCGGCAGCATCGAGCGCTGTGCCGCAAAGCGCATCAGGTCGCGGATTTCGGCGTCGAGGGCGGACAGGCTCAAGAGCGGTAATCCGCGTTGATGGCGATATAGCCGTGGGTCAAATCGCAGGTCCACACCGTGGCGCGGCCATCGGCCAGGCCGAGATCGACCGCGATGTCGATCTCTTCGCCCTTCAAGTGCGCGGCCACGGGGGCCTCGTCATACTCCTCGACCGGGACGCCGTTCCGCGCTGTCCACACGCCGCCAAAGGCGATCGAGAGCTTGTCGCGGTCGGCCGGTTCGCCCGCCTTGCCGACTGCCATGACCACGCGGCCCCAATTGGCGTCCTCGCCAGCGATTGCGGTCTTCACGAGCGGCGAATTGGCGATGGCCAGGCCGATGCGGCGCGCGCTGTCGTCACTCGCGGCGCCCGAGACACGGATGGTGACGAATTTGCGCGCTCCCTCGCCGTCGCGCACCACCAGCTGCGCGAGCTGGCGGCAGACATCGGCGAGGGCTGCGGCGAAGGCGTCCGCGCCCACGCTGTCCCAGCTCTCGATCCGCATGTTGCCCGCCTTTCCGGTCGCGAAGACCATCACCGTGTCGCTGGTCGAGGTGTCGCCATCGACCGTGATGCAGGAGAAGGTCTGCGCATTGGCGCGCTCCAAAGCCTCCTGCAGGAAGCCGGGGGCGACATCGGCATCGGTGAAGACGTAGCCGAGCATGGTCGCCATGTCGGGGGCGATCATGCCGGAGCCCTTGATGATCCCGGCCAGCTCCACGCGCACGCCGCCCAGCATCGCGCTCGCGCCTGCGCCCTTGGCGAAGGTGTCGGTGGTGCCGATGGCGTTCGCCGCATCCTCCCACCCGCACGGCTCGGCCGTAAGCGCGGCTGCGATCCCGGCTTGCGCCTTGTCCACCGGCAGCGGCACGCCGATCACGCCGGTCGAGGAGACGAACACCTCGTCGAGCGTGCAGGCCAGCGCCTCGGCAATCTGCGCGCGAATCGCCTCGACCGCCGCGCGCCCGCGCCAGCCGGTGAAGGCGTTGGAATTGCCCGCATTGACGATCAGGGCCCGCGCGCGGCCGAGCTTCACCGCCTCGCGCCCGAGTTCGACTTCGGAGGAAGCGCAGGCGCTTTTGGTGAACACGCCCGCGACGCTGGTGCCCTCGGGAACTTCCGCAAGGGTAAGGTCGCAGCGGTCCCACGTCTTGTAGCGCGCCCGCGCCACGCGAAGGGTGACGCCCGCGATCGGCGGCAGGTCGGGGAAGGGGCGGGCGAGGGGCGAGGGATCGATCTGCATGGGATGCGCCCCTAATGGGCAAACGATAGCGCTGCAATCACGGGTGTTCGCGCGTGGCAATTAAGCTCTCGCACAGCTTATCGCGCTATGGCGGTGGACGAAGTGGCGCTTAGGCTCTATCTGAAGGCATCATGACCCGGCGTTTTCTTGCCCTGCTGGCCCTGCTGACTGGCCTTGTCGCGCTCGGCGGCACGGCGCAGGCGTCGCTGGCCGAAGCGCTGGCGTGCTCGACGAGCGTTGCTGCGGCGAGCGGGGACGAACGATCCGCGAGCGAGAGCGTCGCCGCGCAGCCCGCGCCTGCCACGATCAGCGCCACCCGCGCAGCCGAATGCGAATGCCCGCCGCCGCCCGTGCCGGAATCGCTGCGTCTGCCCGTCCTGATGGGGATCGAGCGCGCCTACGAATAGGCGCCTTCGCTCGCACCTGCCCCAATCCCAGCGTGCTGCGCCCTGCGAGGGCCGCGCGCGATCCCCAGAACAGATACGCACGCCGCCCCGCAATCGGGCGGTTGCCCCGGAATCAAAGGCTTACCTCCCATGTTCAATTCCGTCATCAAGTCCGTCTTCGGCTCGGCCAACGAGCGTTACATCAAGGCCGCGCGCAAGATCGTGGCGCAGATCAATGCCTTGGAACCGCAGATCCAGGCGCTCAGCGACGAGGAGCTGCAGGGCCAGACCAACAAGCTGCGCGGCCTGATCGACGGCGGCGCCAAGCTCGACGACATCCTGCCCGAAGCCTTCGCCACGGTGCGCGAGGCATCGGTACGCGTCTTTGGGATGCGCCACTTCGATGTGCAGCTGATCGGCGGCCTCGTGCTCCACCGGGGCGAGATCGCCGAAATGCGTACCGGCGAGGGCAAGACCCTGATGGCGACGCTGGCGGTCTATCTCAACGCGCTCGAGGGCAAGGGTGTCCATGTCGTGACGGTCAACGACTACCTCGCCCGGCGCGACGCGGCGGAGATGGGGCGCCTCTACAACTGGCTCGGCCTCAGCGTCGGCGTGATCGTCCCCGGCATGCCCGAGGAAATGAAGCGTGACGCCTACAACGCTGACATCACCTACGGCACCAACAACGAATTCGGCTTCGATTACCTGCGCGACAACATGAAGCACAGCCGCGCCGACATGGCGCAGCGCCCGTTCAACTTCGCGATCGTCGACGAGGTGGACTCGATCCTGATCGACGAGGCGCGCACCCCGCTGATCATCTCCGGCCCGACGGAGGACAAGTCGGAGCTCTACGTCCAGCTCGACCAGGTAGCGCGCGAGATCCCGGTCGAATGGCTCGACATCGACGAGAAGGTGAAGCGGGTGCAGCTCACCGAAGAAGGGCTGGAAGAGGTCGAGAAGCTGCTGCTCGAGAAGGGCCTGCTGGCCAGCGAGAACCTCTACGACGCGCAGAACACCCAGGTCGTCCACCACCTCGATCAGGCGCTGGTCGCCAACTTCGCGAGGAAGCGCGACACCGACTACATCGTCAAGGACGGCAAGGTCATCATCATCGATGAGTTCACCGGCCGCATGATGGACGGCCGCCGCTGGTCCAACGGCCTGCACCAGGCGGTCGAGGCCAAGGAAGGCGTGCGCATCGAGCCGGAAAACCAGACGCTCGCCTCGATCACCTTCCAGAACTATTTCCGCATGTATCCCAAGCTCTCCGGCATGACCGGCACCGCGGCCACCGAAGCGGCGGAATTCTGGGACATCTACAAGGTCGGCGTGGTCGAGATCCCGACCAATCTGCCCGTCGCGCGGATCGACGAGGAGGACGAGTTCTACAAGAACACCGCCGACAAGTTCGGCGCCATCGCCAAGGCGATCAAGGAAAAGCAGCAGATCGGCCAGCCCGTGCTGGTCGGCACGGTCTCGATCGAGAAGTCGGAACTGCTCAGCCAGTATCTCGACAAGGAGGGCGTGCGGCACGCCGTCCTCAACGCCCGCTTCCACGAGCAGGAAGCGCATATCGTTGCCCAGGCGGGGCGCTACGGGGCGGTCACCATTGCCACCAACATGGCGGGCCGCGGCACTGACATCCAGCTCGGCGGGAATGTCGAGTTCCGGATCAATGACGAGCTTGCCGATATGCCCGAGGGGCCTGAGCGCGATGCCGCCATCGCCCGCATCCGCGCCGAAGTCGCCGAGGAGAAAGAGCGCGTGAAGGCCGCGGGCGGCCTGTTCGTGCTCGGCACCGAGCGTCACGAAAGCCGCCGCATCGACAACCAGCTGCGCGGCCGCTCGGGCCGCCAGGGCGACCCGGGCCTGTCGCGCTTCTACCTGTGCCTCGAGGACGACCTGCTGCGCATCTTCGGCCCCGACACGCTGTTCTCCAAGATGATGAAATCGAACCTCGCGGATGGCGAGGCGATCGGCTCGAAGTGGCTGTCGAAGGCGATCGAGACCGCGCAGAAGAAGGTCGAGGCGCGCAATTACGACATGCGCAAGCAGGTGGTGCAATACGACGACGTGATGAACGACCAGCGCAAGGTGGTCTACGAACAGCGCGCCGAGATCATGGACTCAGAGGCGGTGGACGATGTCGTGGTCGACATGCGCCACGACACGATCAACGCCCTCGTCGGTGCTGCCTGCCCGCCGGGCTCCTACCCCGAACAGTGGGACGTGGACGGCCTGAAGGCACGCACCGAGGAGGTGTTCGGCTTCCAACCGCCCTATGACGACTGGCTTGCCGAGCACGAAGTCGAACCGCAGCTGCTCGAGGAGCGCCTGCGCGACCTCACCGACCAGATGATGGACGCCAAGATGGGCGAATCTGACGCCTCGATCTGGCGCATCGTCGAAAAGGACGTGCTGCTCCGCCAGCTCGACCACCACTGGAAGGAGCACCTCTCCACCCTCGACGCGCTGCGTCAGGTGATCTGGATGCGCGGCATGGCGCAGAAGCAGCCGATCAACGAATACAAGCAGGAAGCCTTCGTGCTGTTCGAGACGATGCTCGACACGCTGCGCGAGGAGGTGACCAAGATCCTGTTCCGCGCCGAGCTGCGTTTCGAGCAGCCACCGGTGCAGGCGCTGCCCGACCTTCCCGATTTCCTCACCGGGCACATCGATCCGCTGACCGGGCTCGACAATTCGGCCGATGGCGATGGGTCGGAAAGCCGTCCCGAACTGTTCGGCTCGCTCGCCGGTTCGCCGCGCGCGGCCTTCGGGCCGGGCGGGGTCAATCCGAGCAACCCCTTCGCCAATCTCGACATCAGCCGCAATGCGCCGTGCCCCTGCGGTTCGGGCAACAAGTACAAGCACTGCCACGGCGCGGTCGGCGCGGCGGCGCAGAGCGTCTGACGACGGCGCGCGGGTAAGGGGGCAGGGCGATGATCGGCGCGGTTCCCGTGCTGCTCGCGCTCGCCTTTGCGGTGACGGCGCTGCTCTATGCCAGCGTCGGCTTCGGCGGGGGGTCGACCTATTCGGCGCTGCTGGCGCTATCCGGGCTCGATTACCGCCTGCTGCCGCTGGTCAGCCTGGCCTGCAACATCGTGGTGGTGACCGGCGGGAGCATCCGCTTCGCCCGCGCCGGCATCACGCCGTGGAAGAAAGCCCTGCTGATCGTGGCGCTCGGCGCGCCGGCGAGCTTCCTTGGCGGGCTGACCCCGATCAAGGAGGCGACCTTCCTCACGCTGCTGGGCGCAAGCCTGGTGCTGACCGCGCTGACGATGCTGGCTCCCGTGCGCGAGAACGGGGAGGGCGGGCAGACGCGCTTTGCCCGCTGGATGCCGCTCGCCGCCGCACCGGTCGGCTACTTCGCGGGTCTGGTGGGGATCGGCGGAGGGATCTTTCTCGCGCCCCTCCTGCACTTGGCGCGCTGGCACGAGGCGCGCGGGGTTGCCGCGACCGCGAGCCTGTTCATACTCGTCAATTCGCTGTTCGGCCTTGCCGGGCAGATGGTCAAGAACGGCCCCGGCCTGCTGGGTGCAGCGCTGGGGGCAAGCCTGCCGCTGCTGATCGCGGTGGTGGTTGGCGGACAAGTGGGTAGCCTGTTCGCCGCGCGCCTGCTCCCGCCCCGGTGGATTCGCTGGCTGACCGCGCTGCTGGTGGGCGTGGTGGGGGTTCGGTTGCTGGCGGGGGTGTAAGCGTCTAGGCCCCCATCGGCACAGCCTGCCGCCGGATCAGCAGCGCCAGCGCGAGGGTCGCGGCAAAGCTCGCGTAGCCGGCCAAGAGGTTGGGCAGCAGCAGCGGCACCCCGGTGAACAGCATCGCGTCGTTGCCACCGGGCACCAGCGTCGCGCCCGCGCCCATCAGCAGGCCTCCGGGAAGCGCACACAGCCATTGCCGTGCATTGCCGCCGCGCAGCCGGAAGGTGCGGCCGATGATCGTCGCGGCGGTCATCCCCGCGATCAGCGCGGCGAGCCCGAACAGTGCGCCCAGCGCGAAGCTGCGGCCATAGGCGATCTCGGCGATCCGGCTGGTGTAGACCCATTGTCGGTCGAGCGCGAACAGCAGGCCCGATGCGGTGCCGATCACTCCCATCGCAATCAATGGCGACCAGCCGCCTTTCGGGCGGTGCCACCCCAGGCGCCGATAGAGATAGGTCGCGGCCGCCACGCCCACCGTGCCGCCCAGTGTCAGCGCGAGCGCCACATGGCCGGTGAGCGGCGAGGGCACAGGCGGATGCGCGGGCAGCATCAGCACCGCGCTCGACATGCTCGGGCCGAGCAGCAGCGCCGCCACGAACATCGCCGCGATCGCGCCGATGTGCCACAACTCGCCCCGGGTCAGACCTGCCAGCAATCCCATCGCGCAGTTGCCCGCGAGGATCGAGCCGAGCCCGAACAGCACGCCGCCCGCGACGGCGAGGCGGCCGGGCGGTGCGCCGAGGATGGTCATGAAGGGGTTGGCGCCGAGCCACTCGGCGAGCCCCATCACCACCATTGCTGCCGAGGCGGCGAGCGCGAAGCCCGCGAGCCGGTGCAGACGCCGCTTGTCGATCACCTCGCGCATCGCCCGCACCATGCAAACGCCTGCCCGCTGGCTGGCATAGCCGATCAGGAACATGAGTGCGGTGGTGAGGACGATGGTCACGCCGCCAAGATGTAGCGGGCGCTGCGCCGAAGGCAATCGCGCGGAACTATCATATTTAAGTGTAATGGATCGGGTTTTGTGACACTAGTCCAGTCGCGTTCCGTCAAGGTGGCTCGTGAGGGGGAGGCCCGGATGACAGGCAAGGAGCAGCACGGCGCGGAGGATCCGGCGCCGGGCGGCACGGACGAGGCCAAGCCGCCCGAGCGCCGCTGGGCCCTGCGGCGCGGTGTCGAGCTCGATGCCGACTTGGCGGATTCCTCGGGTTTCACCCTTGCGGTCAAGATCACCGACATCTCGGAAGAAGGCTGCAAGATACGCACCTTCTCGGCGCCAACGCTCGCCCGCGACCTCGTTCACGAGATCAAGATCACCGGGCTCGAGCCGATCGGGGTCTATGTCACCTGGGTCGGCGAGGCCGATGCGGGGCTGACCTTCACCACGCCGCTCGATCCGGTGACGGTGCGCGGCCTGGTGACCAAGTCGCTCTACGCCCGGCTGAGTCGCCGCCTTTCGCGCGGGCAGCGCGGCGAAGACGAACTCGGCACGCTCCCCCCTTTTCCCTTCAAGGACTAGGGTGCCCGCGGGGGCGGTGATCCGATCTGGAAGAAGATGGCTCCCCGAGTAGGATTCGAACCTACGACAACTCGATTAACAGTCGAGGGCTCTACCGCTGAGCTATCGGGGAGCAACCGGCGGCCGAAACCGCTGGCAGAGGCGCGCCTATATGGGGCAGGCGAGGGGATTGCAAGGGGGTTTTGAATGGCCTCAGGCATCATCCTCCGATCGGCCGCAAAGCGACCGGAAGGGGGCCCAGGAATCCTGGCGCGCGCCCGCAGCGAAGCGGCCGACAGGCCGGGTGAGCGATGAAATCGCGCGCTGGAGGGCGTGGGGAAGGGTCATGCCGTGACGAACTGCTCGGCGACGATCCGCTCCTCGAGGCTCTGACCCGGGTCGAACAATAGCGTCAGGTCGCAGTCGCGCGCGATCTCGAGGCGCACCTCGGCGATGTCGCGCAGCTCCTTCTGGTCGGCGACCGCAGCGACCGGGCGCTTCACTGGCTCGAGCACCCTCAGAATGATCTTCATCCGGTCGGGCAAAATCGCCCCGCGCCAGCGCCGGGGGCGGAAGGGGCTGATCGGGGTGAGGGCGAGCATCCTGCTGTCGAGCGGCAGGATCGGGCCTTGGGCGGAGAGATTGTAGGCGGTCGAGCCCGCCGGGGTCGCCACCAGCACCCCGTCGCACACCAGCTCGCGGATGCGCACGCGGTCGCCCACGGTGACCTCGATCTTGGCGGTCTGGCGGGTCTCGCGCAGCAGCGATATCTCGTTGATGGCGGAGAGCACATGGGTCTCGCCGTCCTGCGTCACCGCTTCGACGCGCAGGGGCGCAATCGTCCAGTGACGCGCCTTGTTGACCTTCGCCGCGATCGCCGCGCGCTTGTCGTAGCGATTCATCAGGAAGCCGACCGTGCCGAGGTTCATCCCGTAGGCGGGGATCACGCGGCCCGCGTCCATCATCGCGTGCAGCACCTGGAGCATGTAACCATCGCCGCCCAGCACCACCGCGGCATCGGCCTCGGCCAGCGGCGCCCAGTCGCATTGCGGCAGCAGCGCCGCGCGCGCCTCCTGCGCGCGCTCGGTCTCCGAGGCCAGCAGCGCGAGGCGCTGATAGGTCATGCCATTGCTCGCCATTCTTCCCCCTCAGGCCCGGCCAAGCCCCGCTTTTCCGCTTATCCCCGGCGCCGCTCCAGGCGGTTGCCCTGATGTGCCATATCGGCTCGGATTGCAATTGATGCGAGGCAGCTTCGCGATCAATGGTTAAGGAGGGGCGGGCAAAGAGGAAGATGATGGAACAGGGTCCGACATCGCTGCGAAGGCCGTCGAGCCGCGGGCACTTGCCCGGTGTCCGACCGGGCGTGCTCGAGGCCGACCTGCTGCGCGCGCTCGACCGGCGCGAGATCGAGGTGCTGTTCCAGCCGCAATTCTCGTGCCTCACCGGCGCGCTGACCGGGGCCGAGGCGCTGGCGCGCTGGCGGCACCCGACGCTGGGGGCGATCGGCGCGCGCGACCTGTTCGCCGTCGCCGAGCGTGCTGCGCTGGTCGCGCCGCTCTCGCGCCATGTGGTCGCCCGCGCTCTGGAGGACGCGGCGACCTGGCCAGAGACGCTCACCCTGTCCTTGAACATCACGCCCGAGGAACTGGGCGACCCGCGCTTCGCCGCCGATTTCGCCGCACTGATCGGGCGCTCGGACATTGCGCCCCAGCGGCTGATGCTGGAGATCACCGAGGATTTGCTGCTCAGGAACCTCGCGCAAGCCGCAAGCGCGCTGAAGGCCCTGCGCGGGCTCGGCTTCCGCACCGCGCTTGACGATTTCGGCGCGGGCTTCTGCAATTTCCGCTATTTGCGCGAGCTTCCTCTCGATGCGCTCAAGCTCGACAAGGCCATGGTCGAGGGCGTCCCGGCCGATACCACCGCACTCGCGGTGCTGCGAGCGATCGTCGCGCTGGCGAAAGCGCTGGGCCTGGCGGTCTATGCCGAGGGGATCGAGGACGAGATCCAGCGCGCCGCGATCACGGCCGAAGGCTGCGACTACTGGCAGGGCTTCCTGCGCGCCCAGCCGATGCCGAGCGCGCAGGTGGTCGCGCTGTCCCGCACCGCGCGCGGGATGGGGCACGGCTGAAGAAGGGGGCGGGCGGCCGAGGCCGCCCGCCGCCGCATTTCCCGATCAGAACGTCTGGCGCGCCGTCACCCCGAAGGTGCGCGGCTGCCCGATGTTGAACCCGAGCCGCGCGCGCCCGCCGCGTTCGCGGTCGAAGGACAGGAGCGGGTTCTCGTCGAACAGGTTGGTGACATAGGCCGTCAGCGACAACCCGCGGTCGAGTTCGACCCCGGCGCTGATGTTGACCAGCTGGTAATCGGGCAGCTCCAGATCGACCGTGGTCGAGGCATCGGCCGGCGCGCCGCCGAAGGGCAGGCCATGGACGAAGGTGCGCGGATTGTTCTCCTGGTCGGCGGGCTGGGTGAAGCGCGAGCCGACATGCTGGAACGAACCGCTGATGAAAGCGGTGGTGCTCTCGTCCAGATCCCATTCGTAGCTGCCGCTCGCCGAAAGCTGGAATTCGGGCACCGAGGGCAGGCGGTTGCCGTCGCGGATCCCGGTGGCGCTGGCGAGCGCGCCGGGCAGAGTGCTGTTGAACTCCGACTTGATGTAGCTGCCCGAGAGGTCGAAATTCAGCCCCGGCGCGGGCTGGAAGCCGAGCTCGGCCTCGATCCCGGCGGCGAAAGCCTCGGGCACGTTGAACACGATGCGCGACGAGCAGCTACCCGCATCGAGCGTCACCTGAAGGTTGCTGATGTCGTTGTAGAAGGCAGCGGCGTTGAAGGTGAAGCCGGCGCCTTGCGTCTTCACGCCCAGCTCGTAGTTCCACAGAGTTTCGTCGTCGTAGTCCTGGAAGCCGCCGAACAGCGCTAGATCCTGGGCATTGCACAGCGGGGTGTTGAGCGGGTCGTTGACCCCGCCGAGGCGGAAGCCCTGCGCGGCCTGCGCGTTGATGGTCACGCTGTCGCTCGCCGCGTAGCTGAGCAGGAAGCGCGGGGTGAAGCCGTCCGACGCGGTGGTGTCGACCACGCCCGCATCGCCATTGGCGAACAGGCCGCCGGTGGTGATGGTGCGGGTTTCCTCGAAATCGTAGTAGCGCCCGCCCGCGGTGAAGGTCAGGCTGTCGGTGATGTCGTAGGTCGCCTCACCGAAGATCGCGAACTGCTCGATGTCGAAGGGCAGGTCGGAATTGAACGGCGAATTGGCCGGGAAACCGTTCGCCACCGCCGCCGAGGTGCCCGCGCCGAGCACCGCGTCGGTGAAGGCGTCATAGCCCGGGGTGGGCAGGCGCTGGCGGTAATCGCGCTCCACGTCGGAATAGAACGCGCCGATCAGCCACTGGAACGGGCCGTCGTAATCCGAGGCGAGGCGCAATTCCTGCGTGAAGGTCGACAGGTCGGTCGTGTCGCGCAGATTCGAGGCCAGCGCCACGCCCGCCGCCGGGAAGCCGAGATCGACCGAGACCGAGCCGGTCAGCGCGCTGGCATCGCGGCTGACGAGAATATCGCGATTGATGTAGGAGGTGACCGAAGTCAGATCCATCGACCCCAGACCGATCTTGACAGTGAGGTCGGCGATGAAGGTCTCGTCCTCGAAGCGCTCGGGCAGCAGCAGGAACTGCTCGCGCTCGCCCAGAGTGATCGCGGGACGCGTAGTGGTGAAGCGGTTGGCGAAGAGGTTGTA
Organism: Erythrobacter donghaensis; assembly: GCF_001557325.1. Lineage (GTDB taxonomy): Bacteria > Pseudomonadota > Alphaproteobacteria > Sphingomonadales > Sphingomonadaceae > Erythrobacter > Erythrobacter donghaensis_B. The sequence continues at coordinate 503 of NZ_LSJS01000134.1, read as the reverse complement.
GATCTCCTGCCGGTTGAAGCCGCCGACCTCGATCTTCTGGTAGATCACGCGCGGGGTGATCGAGAGGTTGTCGCTCGGTTCGAAGGTCAGCGCGATGCGGCCGCCGTAGCGCTCCCCGTCATTGACGTTCTCGCCCCCGCCCGGGCCCTGTGCGTCGATGAAACCGGCATAGCGGGTGTAGTAGCCGACCGCGCGGATCGCGGCGCTGTCGCCCAGCGGCAGGTTGACCGCGCCCTTGAGGTGGCTGCCGGCATTGCCGCCGTCGATGATGTTGACGTTGGCTTCGAAAGCGCCCTCGGTCACGCCCAGCTTGGGCTGGTTGGTGATGTAGCGGATCGTGCCGCCCACCGATCCCGAGCCGAACAGCGTGCCCTGCGGCCCGCGCAGCGTCTCGACGCGGTTGAGATCGAACAGGTCGATATCGGGGGTGAACAGCGAGAGCGAGATCACCGATTCGTCGAGATAGACGCCGACCTGCTCCTTCACGCCGGGCTGGTCGCGCA
>NZ_LSJS01000133.1 GCF_001557325.1 Erythrobacter donghaensis | reverse complement strand
GGCGGGGGAGCATGCGGCGAGGAGGAGGATGGGGAGCGCACTCCACCACCCCCAACCCCCGCCTCTGGAAGCGCAGCTGTCCCGCAGGGACAACAGGAGGGGGCTTTTTGGGCAGCGCCTCACGTCTCCCCCTCCTCTTCAGAGGAGGGGGTCGGGGGGTGGTGCCGCGACATCCGCTCGACTCGCCCAGCCCAACGTTCGGGCGAAGTCAGCAGCACTTCCTGCAACCGCACCAGACACCCGTCGAGATTCCGCATCACATCCTCGTTCGTGAACCGCACGGTCGCAAAGCCGAAGTCCCGCAACATCCGCGCGTCGCGTAGCGCATCAACCTCGGCGTCATGCGTGTGGCCGTCAACCTCGACGATCACCCCGCGCGCGGGGCAGAAGAAGTCGACGATGCGGTGGCCGATCACGTCCTGCCGGCGGAACTTGAAGCCTTCGAACCGGCTTGATCGCAGCGCCATCCAGAGGCGCCTTTCGGGCTCGGTCGGGTTGTTGCGCATGGCGCGGGCGCGCTGGTGGAGCGTTTCCGGTGTGACTTCACCACCCCCAACCCCCTCCTCTGAAGAGGAGGGGGCTTTGGCGCCATTCCCCCCCTCCTCTTCAGCCCCGGCATGCGCCGGGGCAGGCATCGGGATCGGGGGGTGGTGACGAGCTTCGTCAGCCTCCTTCACACCCCCTCCAAGAGCCGGTCCGCCTGCGCCCGCGCCTCGGGCGTCACCTCGGCCCCCGAGAGCATCCGCGCAATCTCCTCCTGCCGCCCGGCGTGGTCGAGCAGCACTACGGAAGTCTTCGTCACCGTGCCGGAAGAGGCCTTGGCGATGAGGTAATGCTGCGAGCCGCGCGCCGCGACCTGCGGCGAGTGCGTGACCGCCAGCAACTGCCCCTCTTGCGACGCCAGCCGCGCGAGGCGCTCGCCGATCGCCGAAGCCACCGCACCCCCGACCCCCCGGTCGATCTCGTCGAAGATGATCGTCGCCGCCCCGCCCTTTTCCGCCAGCGCGACCTTCAGCGCGAGGATGAAGCGCGAGAGTTCGCCCCCTGACGCGATCTTGTTCAGGGCTGCAAAATCCGCGCCGGGGTTGGTCGAGATGAGAAACTCCACCGCATCCATTCCCGATGCCGCCCAGCGCTCCTCGGGCAGCGGGGTCACCTGCGTGCGGAAGCGCGCGGCGTCGAGCTTCAGGGGCGCAAGCTCCGCCGCCACCGCCGCATCGAGCCGCCCGGCCCCCGCGACCCGCGCGGCGTGGGCCTTCTCGGCGGCCGCGACATAGGCCGCGCGGGCCTCCTTGGCCGCCGCCTCGAGCGCATCCAGTTGCGCCTCCCCGCCCTCGATCGCGTCGAGCCGGGCGCGCATGCTTCGCGCCAGATCGGGCAGGTCGTCGACCTCGCAGCGGTGCTTGCGGGCCGCGGCGCGCAGTTCGAACAGGCGCGTTTCGGCGCGCTCCAATTCGTGCGGATCGTGGACCAGCGCCTCGGCCGCCTTGGCGAGCCTGTCCTCGGCTTCGCTCGCCTCGATCACCGCGCGGTCGAGCGCCGCCAGCGCCTCGCCCAGCAAGGGGTGCTGCTCGGCGATCCGGTCGAGCCGCCGCGCCGCCACGCGCAGGGCCGCGAGCGGGGAATCCGAACCCTCCCACAGGTGGCGCAGATCCGCGAGATCGCCCGAGAGCTTCTCGCCCTTCTGCATGTCCGCCCGCGCGCCCGCGAGCCGGGCCTCCTCGCCCGCGACCGGCTCCAGCGCCGACAGTTCGGCGAGATGCGCGATCAGCAGGTCCTGATCGGCCTTGGCCTGCTCGACCGCTTCGCGCGCCTCGGCCAGCTGCGCCTCGGCGCGCGCCCAATCGGCATAGGCACGCTCGAGCCCGGCAACGTCCGTCCCGGCATAGCGGTCGAGCAGCATCCGGTGCCCGCGCGGGTTCACCAGCCCGCGGTCATCGTGCTGCCCGTGGAGCTCGACCAGCGCGGGCGCGAGTTCGCGCAGCAGCGCGACGCTCGCCGGCTGGTCGTTGATGAAGGCCTTGGAGCCCCCGTCGGCGCGCACCTGGCGGCGGATGATCAGCGGCTCGCCCGGTTCGATGGCGATCTCCGCCTCGTCCAATGCCGCAGCGACCGCGCGCGGCAGTTGCGCGAATTCGAAGCTCGCCGTCACGCTCGCGCGCTCCTCGCCCGCGCGCACCAGCGAGGTCTCCGCCCGGTCGCCCAGCACCAGTCCGAGCGCGTCGAGCAGGATCGACTTGCCCGCCCCGGTCTCCCCGTCAGCACCCCCAGCCCGCGCGCGAAATCGAGATCGAGCGCTTCGATGAGGACGATGTTGCGGATCGAGAGACGGGTGAGCATGGCCGGGCACGGGGATAGCGCAGCCCGGCGGGCGCGTCACGCGGCAAGGCGCGCCAATCCCCAAACCTCGCCCGCC
>NZ_LSJS01000132.1 GCF_001557325.1 Erythrobacter donghaensis | reverse complement strand
GCCCCGCGCCCGCCCGCGCCCGCGCCGCGGGCGGGCGCGGGGCCGGGCGCTCGGCCGCCTCGACCGGAGCGCGCTCGGTCGGCTCGGGTGCGCGCGGCGCTGCGGCCACCGGCGCGGGTGCGGCCGGCTTCTTGGCGGCCGGAGCGGCGACAGGCTTCTTCTTCTCGTTGGCCTTGACCGGCGAGGGGCGCGCCTTGAGGCCGAGGCGATGCGCCTTGCCGATCACCGCATTGCGGCTGACCCCGCCCAGTTCGGTCGCGATCTCGCTGGCAGTCGCGCCGCCTTCCCACATCTTCCTGAGCGTTGCGATGCGCTCGTCTGTCCAGCTCATAGTGTTCTACCTGTTCCTGTGCCCGGCGCGGGACCGAAGGGGGCCGGGTGCTTGTCAGCGGCGGGAGCCCGGCCTAGGCACCATGCCCATGGCTGACAACGCAACTGCAAACCCTTCCGGCAATGCCGCTCCCGTGGATGAAGTGACGGCGGATGACAAGACCGGCGGGAGCTTCCGGTTCGCCCCGCGTGGCTCCCCGGTGATTACCGGGATCAATCGCGTGGGGCTCTTGGCGCTCTATATGAAGGAGGTGCGGCGGTTTCTCAAGGTGCAGACGCAGACGATCTGGGCCCCGGCCTTCACAACGCTGCTGTTTCTGGTGATTTTCACCGTCGCGCTGGGCCGCGAGGGTCGCGAGGTGCTGGGCGTGCCCTTCGCCAGCTTTGTCGCACCCGGGCTGATCGTGATGGCGATGATGCAGAACGCCTTCGCCAATTCGAGCTTCTCGCTGCTCTCGGGCAAGATGCAGGGGACGATCATCGACCTCCTGATGCCGCCGCTGTCCTCGGGCGAGCTGATGGCGGGGATCCTTGCCGCCGCGGTGACCCGGGCGGTGCTGGTGGGGTGCACCGTGGCGCTTGCCATGGCGCTGTGGCCGGGGGTCTCGCTTGTGCCCGCGCATTGGTGGGCGGTCGTGTGGTTCGGGCTGATGGGGGCAGGCCTGCTCGCGATCATCGGCCTTGCGACCTCGATCTGGGCCGAGAAGTTCGATCACAACGCGGCCGTCACCAACTTCGTCATCGCGCCTCTGTCGCTGCTGTCGGGCACTTTCTACACGATCGAGAACCTCCACGGGGTGTTCCAGACGGTGAGCCGGTTGAACCCGTTCTTCTACGTCATCTCGGGCTTCCGATACGGTTTCCTGGGCGCGAGCGACATGGGGGACGGGGCGCACGTGGCGGCGGCGGGCGCGGGGTTGCTGGTGCTGAACGGCGTGCTGGCGGCCGGGGTCTATGCGCTGCTGCGCTCGGGCTGGAAGCTCAAGAGCTGAGCGGTCGGGCGGCGATCCGCGCGATCGCCGACTGGGCGCCCATGACATCGGCGACCGCGCCGATCACGAACTGCTCGGTCTGCCGGTCGCCATCGCTGTCGCGCCCGATCCGCACCGCAAGGCTGAGCGTGCCCGCCCCGTCGCGGCTCTCGCTGCGCCGGGCGGGGCCGATCCGGTCGGCGGGGACGGCGCTCACCTCGAGCTTCCGGCCGAGCGCGAGCTTGAGCACGCGCCGGTCGGTGACGACATAAAGCACCCGACCGCGCTCCCACAGCGGCACGAAGGGGCGCGCGAGCATCCAGCAGCCGACCGCGACGAAGGGCAGGCCGAACAGCGGGAAGGCCCAGGCGAGGATGCCCGGCCCCTCGTCCCCCATGCTCGCCACCGCGCCGAGCGCGATCCCCGTCCAGGCGAGCGAGAAGGCGGTCCAGGGGACGGCGAAGAGATAGATGCCGAACATCCGCGGATCGAGCCGGGCGAGTTGCCAGCCGTGCCACAGCACGACCTCCTCGGGCCCGAGCTCGCGCTCGAGCGCGGCGCGCAGCTGCGCCATCCTTGCGTTGTCTGGCTGGTCGAGGCTCGCCATGGCCACTGCTCTAGCAGGGCAAGGTTGCCAAGGCGTAAGCGCGCGCGGCGCCTCAGTGGGTGAGCGAGCGCCGCATCCGGTAGCGGCCGTCCTTGAAGCTGTCGAACAGCTGGCGCACCGTCGGGTGGTCGACCGGTCCGCTCTCGGCATCGGCGACGAGGTTGCCCTGGCTCACATAGGCGACGTAGGACGAATCCTCGTTCTCGGCGAGCAGGTGGTAGAAGGGCTGGTCGCGGCGCGGGCGGATGTCCTCGGGGATCGACTGGTACCACTCTTCCGAGTTGGCGAAGACCGGGTCGATGTCGAAGACGACGCCGCGGAAGGCGAACAGGCGGTGGCGGACCACATCGCCGATCCCGAAGCGGGCGCGGGTCTGGCGCGGCGCGATGATCGTGCGTCCGGCCTGGCTCGAGAAGAACTCAGCACGTTCCATGAAGCGCAATATGGACCTTTGCCTGCGCAAAACAAGCGCGCTTCGCCGGGGGCGTGCCAGATATGCCCGCATTTTGTGCCCCGGCCCCTCTTGGCAAGGCCGAAAGCTTGGTCTAACGGGCGCGCTTCCTGACGCCCGCCGCCTCTCGACCAGACGGCCCAGACACGCGCGCCAGGCCTCGCGGAGAGGTGGCAGAGTGGTCGAATGCGCCGCACTCGAAATGCGGTTTACCGGCAACGGTAACGTGGGTTCGAATCCCACCCTCTCCGCCACGCATTGCTGTCGCCGATCTTCAGATTGATGACCTGAGATTTGGCATCAGAACCGCGATCGTTTCACCCTAGACCAACTTGCGAGCTGGTGGACCCTGCCATCTGCCTCCAATCGTGTTCGAAGTCGGTTCTGGCGGCTGTTTTCGAAGGCAGGGCGAACGGCAAGACCGCGCTGCGTCCGTTCAAGCCGGGTTCGCACAATTCACCCTTGCGCGCCTGCATGAGAAACGGCCGACAGCAATGAACGCCCTCTGCGCGGCCCGGCCCCGCGCTGGCGGCGCGCGGGTGCTCATCGGGATCGGGGCCGGTGCGAAAGCCGCAGGGAATGCTCATCCAGCGCAAGAACCGATGCGTCAGCCGCCCGCCCTTTCGATAAGCTGGGGGCGAAAGGCGAAGGATGATCCTGACGCAGTCTCATGCCGATCTGACCCCGCCGTTACCGGGGCGCGAGTGCGGGCGGGGAGCACGCGGCCGCGATCAATCAGGACTTGCGCATCCACCGCGCGCTGATCGCCCCCGGCGACCGGATCGACATGCCCTCGCGCCCGCCCGCCATGGCTGGCTCCAGGTGGTGCGCGGGCTCGTCGAGGTGGAGGGCGGCGAACTGCGCGAGGGGGACGGCCTCGCCGTCTTCCGGTCTCACCGATATCGCGCTGCCTCCGTGACCGGCGGAGAGGTGCTGGTCTTCGATCTTGCCTGACCCCTTTCACACCAAGGAGACTGCCATTGTCGCATCAAGACATGATCACCCCTGACGATACCGCGCTGATCCTGATCGATTTCCAGCCCGCCATGTTCCAGGGCGTGCAGAGCCACGACCGCAAGGTGATCGTCGACAACGTCCAGGTGCTCGCCCGTGCGGCGAAGCTGTTCGGGGTGCCGACGATCATCACGACCGTCGCCAAGGACAGCTTTTCGGGCCCGTTCATGCCCGAGGTGACCGAGGACGTGTTCCCCGACCACAAGGTCATCGACCGCACCTCGATCAACTCGTGGCTGAACGCGGAATTCCGCGAGGCGGTGCGCGCGACGGGCCGCAAGCGGTTCGTGATCGCGGGCCTGTGGACGGGCGCCTGCGTGAACTTCCCGACGCTGGACATGCTCAAGGAAGGCTACGAGGTTCTGGTTGCGACCGACGCCTGCGGCGACACCAGCCCCGAGGCGCACGAGCGCGCGGTGCAGCGCATGGTGCAGGCCGGGGCGGTGCCGATCACCTCGCTCCAGTTTGTCTTCGAGCTCCAGCAGGATTGGGCGCGCGCGGAAACCTACGAGGGCGTCATGGACATCCTGCGCGGCCTCACCCCCTACGGCATCCAGGTCCGCTTCTCGAAGTGGGCGCTGGGCGAACATGCCTCCGAAGCGGGGCCCGCCGCCGCCGCCGCGGAGTGACTCCGCCCCGTCCGTGCCATCCCCCCCACGGA
>NZ_LSJS01000013.1 GCF_001557325.1 Erythrobacter donghaensis | reverse complement strand
CGGGGATCTTCTCGAGCTCAGGCAGCACCTTGCCCGCCGCGCCGAGGCGGCGGGCAAGGTGCTGCCTGAGCTCGAGAAGATCCCCGCCAGCCTCCCCCAGCTCGCTTACGAGTATGACTACCGCTGGAAGCTGGAAGCGGACGCAATCGGCAGCCTCCAGCGCCGCCACGCGAGCCTGTGCGAGCAGCAGGGCCCGGCCTCCTGCCAGATCATCGGCATGACCAAGACCGGCGCGGAGTCGGACGCAGTCGAGGGCGTGCTCGAAATGGCGGTCGCCACCCGGCAGGCGCGGGCCTTCGGCGCGCTGCTCGAGGACGAGGCGCTCGATGCGGGGGCCGAGCAGGTCTCGGCCGAGATCGCCTCGGAGGAGCTCTCCAAGCAGATCGTCGACACCGAGGCCCGCGTGCGCGCTCGCAGCGAATTGCGCGACCGGCTCACGCAGGTGCTGCGCACGCGCAAGGGCAAGGTGAGCGAGCTGATCGAGGCCGAGCGCAGCCTTGCCGCGGTCAACGAGGAAATCGACCAGGCGAGGAGCTGGCTGAGGGAGATGGGCGGCCGCGTCGCCTATAGCCGCGTCACCGTGCGCTACGAGACCGGGGGCGCGGGCGGCAATTTCCTGCGGCCGGTCAAGGGCGCTCTGGGGTCGCTGGGGGCGATCTTCGGCTGGATCGCTGCGCTGGCGATCCTCGTCGGTGCGGTTGCGCTGCCCGCCGGCGGGGCATGGTGGGCGCAGGCCGCGCTGCGGCGGCGCTTCGCCGCGCCCGTCGCGGCCCCGCGCGCGCCTGACGCCTCCTGAGCCACGACCCGCCGCGCAGGCCCCGCGCTCCGCCTTGCCGGGCGGAACCCGGGGCCGCGCGCAAGGCTAGACCCGGGGCACCCATGCACAGGAGAGCCCCATGCAACGCATCCTCATCATCGCCACCGACGGTTTCGAACAGTCCGAACTGATGGAACCCAAGCGCCTGCTCGAAGAGGCCGGCGCCGAGGTCACCGTCGCCAGTCTCAAGCCCGGCGAGATCAAGGGCTGGGACCAGAAGGACTGGGGGAAGAGCGTCGCGGTCGATCGCACCGTCGCCGACGTCTCGGCCGAGGACTACGACGCGCTGCTGCTCCCCGGCGGGCAGATGAACCCCGACATCCTGCGCACCGAGCACGCGGTCATCGATCTCGTGCGCGAATTCGACGCGTCCGAGAAGCCGATCGCGGCGATCTGCCATGCGCCCTGGCTGCTCGCCGAGGCCGACATCATCGAAGGGCGTTCGCTCACCGGCTGGCCCTCGATCCGCACCGACCTCTCCAACGCGGGCGCAGCGGTGGTCGACGAGGAGGTGGTGGTCGACGGCAACCTCATTACCAGCCGCAAGCCGGCGGACATCCCCGCCTTCACCCAGGCGCTGATGGCGGCGCTCGACATGGCGGAATGATGCGGAGGGCGGCGCGATGGGCACTTCCGACCGCCGCGAACTCGCCGAGGACCGCACCGACTGGGCCGAGCGGCGCACCGACTGGGCCGAGGACCGCACCATCATGGCCAACGAGCGGACCTTCGCCGGATGGATGCGCACCGGCCTCGCCGCGGCGGGCATAGGGCTCGGCTTTCACGCCTTGTTCGGCAGGCTCGAACCGGCCTGGTTTCCCAAGGCGCTGGCGAGCGGCTTCGTGGTGATCGCGATCGTGATCTTCCTCGCCGCGCAGGCCAAGGCGGTCGCGGTCGCCCGGCGGCTCGAGGATCACCGGTCCGAACCGATGCGCGCGCTGACGCTGCGGCTGGTGGCGGGCGGGATGGTCGCGGCCAGCACCGGGCTGGGCGCGGCGATCTGGATGATGCCGTAAGCGCGCTACATCCGCCGCGCGTCGGCGCTCGCGGCGGGGATGGTGACGCTGAGGCCGTCCATCCCGGGCGCGAGCTCGATCTGGCACGACAGGCGCGAGGTGCGCCGCGCCCCGGCGGCGAAATCGAGCATGTCCTCCTCCTCCTCGGCCGCCGGCGGCAGGCGGTCGAACCATTCGGGGGCGACGATCACGTGGCAGGTCGAGCACGCCATCTGCCCCTCGCAGGTGCCCTCGAGCGGCAGCCCCGCCGCCTGGCCGACGCGAAGCAGATTGTCACCGGGTTCGGCGGTGGCGACGACCGGCTTGCCGCTCTGGTCGAGGAAGGTGATGGTGATGCTCACAGGCCTTGCTCCTTCGCGGCGGCGAGAATCGCGGCGGCGGCGGTTTCGATGTCCGAGGCGTGCGTATAGCGCCCGAAACCCAATCGGATAGAGGACTTGGCCTCGGCGTCGGAGAGGCCGATGGCGCGCAGCACGTGGCTCGGCCGGCCCGATCCGCTGGCGCAGGCGCTCCCGGCGGAGAGCATGATCTGGCGGCAGTCGCTCATCAGCCGCGCGACATCGAGACCATCCTTCCGGATATTGAGATTGCCGTGCCAGCGATCCACCGCGCTGCCGTTCAACTCCCAGTCCGCGAAAGCCTCGCGGGCCATGTTCCACAAATGTTCCACGTGAAACATTTGCTCCGACAAGCCCTCCTGCGCCACCTGCGCCGCCGCGCCGAAGCCTGCGCACAAGGCGGGCGAGAGCGTGCCCGAGCGCAGGCCTGCCTCCTGCCCGCCGCCGTGCAACAAGGGGGCCACTACCGCGCCATTACCCACCCATAACCCGCCGATACCCTTGGGGCCGTGGACCTTGTGGGCCGAGATCGCGATGAAATCGGCCGCGACCTCGACCGGCACCTTGCCATAGGCCTGCACCGCATCGACCAGCACCCGCGCGCCGACGCGGCGGGCGATCTCGACCACCGGCGCGAGCGGGTTCCTCACCCCGATCTCGTTGTTGATCGCCATGACCGCGACAAGACCTGTCGACGACGTGACATGATCCGCCAATGCTTCGACATCGGCCCGGCCATCGGGCAGCACCGGGAGCACGGTGAAACGCCGCCCCTGCGCCTCGACCGCGCGGGCGCAATCGAGCACCGCAGCATGCTCGGTGGCGAAGGTGACGACGTCGCCGGTCGTGCCGAGGATCACCGCATTGATCGCCTCGGTCGCGCCGGAGGTGAAGATGAGCTTGCCGCCCTCGGGCAGCAGCGCCGCGACCCGCTCGCGTGCGGTCTCGATAGCGGCGGCGGCCATGCGGCCCATGCGGTGGGCGGAATGCGGGTTGCCGAAAGTGTCGCTCTCCGGCCCGCCGAGCCAGCGCAGCATCGCCTCGCGGGCTTCGGGCGCGAGCGGGGTGGTGGCCTGATAGTCTAAGTATATCATAAGGTTACAGCTATCCCCTCGTCATTGCGAGGAGCCGAAGGCGACGCGGCAACCCATGGACTGCCGTCGCATCGGGCCGGAATGTTCGGCCATGGGTTGGTTGGCCAAGGCCAGCTTCGCTTCCGCTGCGCTCGCAATGACGAGATCAGCATAGCGAAGCCCAAGCCTCGGCAAACCGGTCCAGCTCCTCGGGCGTGGTGTTCCACCCGAGGCTGACCCGGATCGTGCGCGCCGCGACATTGTCGGGCACCCCGAAGGCGTCCAGCACGCGGCTCTTCTTCAAGGTGCCCGAGGAACAGGCGCTCCCCGCCGAGACGGCAAAGCCCATCGCGTCGAGGCGGATCAGGAGGGCCTGCGCGCTCATGGTCGGGTGGGCGACGGCGATGATATGGTCGGCCTGCGCTCCGGGAGCGATAAGCTCGCCGGACTGTCCTAGCTTGTTGGCAAACGCCATTTGGTCGGCGCGCTTCGTCGCCCATCCTTCCATTCCGCCCGTCTCCAGCGCCGCCGCCATTCCGATAGCGGCGGGCACGTTCTCGGTCCCCTGCCTGTAGCCGCGCTCGTGCCCACCGCTCGGTTCGAGCAGGTTGAAGTCCCGCACCAGCAGCGCCCCGATGCCGATCGGGCCGCCGAACTTGTGTGCGCTGACCACGATCATGTCCGCATCGGGCAAAGGCAACTTGCCTGCACTTTGCGATGCATCGACCAGCAGGGTGCTGCCCGCCGAACGGATCGTCGAGAGCAATTTGCCGCCTTTGTACGGCTGCATGATTGTCCCTGTTTCCGAGTTGACGTGCTGCAAGGCGATCAGCGCCCCGGAGCAGTCGGGCAACTCATCGGGATCGAACCCGCCGTCGAACGGCGGCACCACCTCGGCATCCGGCGCGGCGCGGAACACCGCGTCGTGCTCGACCGCACTCGCAATCCTGCGATCCACCTTCGCGCGGTTGAGCGCGATCCACAGCGCCTCGCTCGCCCCGCTCGTGAAAATCAGCTCGCCTTCCCACCCCAGCGACCGCTTGATCCGCTCGCGCGCATCCTCCAGTGCGGCGCGCGCGCGGCGGCCTTCGGCGTGGGGGCTCGAAGGGTTGGCCCACAGCCGGAATCCCTCCGCCATGGCCGCCTTCGCCTCGGGGCGCAGCGGGGAGGTGGCGGCGTGGTCGAGGTAGACCCGTTCGGGAATGGTGCGGTCTCCGGGAAGAAATTGCGGTTTTCGTGTGCGCCCCTATATAGGCCGCACAATTTTCGGCGCCACCCGGCGCTGGGCGCAGATTTTTCTAAGGTTCACCGATGCCGTCCGTCATCTTTCCCGGCCCCGAAGGCCGCCTCGAAGGCCGTTTCTCCCCGCCCCCGCGTCCGCGCGCGCCGGTGGCGATGATCCTCCATCCGCACCCCGAAGGCGGGGGAACGATGAACGACCGGATCGTGCAGCGGCTCTACAAGACCTTCGCCGATCGCGGCTTTGCCACGCTGCGCTTCAACTTCCGCGGCGTCGGGCGCTCGCAGGGGAGCTTCGATTCCGGCATCGGCGAGCTGTCCGATGCGGCGAGCGCACTGGACTGGGTGCAGTCGATCCATCCCGAGGCGCAGAGCACCTGGATCGCGGGCTATTCCTTCGGTGCCCTCATCGGCATGCAGCTGCTGATGCGCCGCCCCGAAGTGCGCGGCTTCATCTCGGTCGCGCCGCCCGCCAACATGTACGACTTCAGCTTCCTTGCCCCCTGCCCTGCGAGCGGGATCTTCGTGCAGGGCGCGGCCGACACGGTGGTGCAGCCGGGCGCGGTGCAGAAGCTGGTCGACAAGCTGCGCACCCAGAAGCACATCACCATCCACCACGAGGAAATCCCGCGCGCCAACCACTTCTTCGAGAACGAACTCGACGATCTGATGCGCTCGGTCGACAACTACCTGGATTTCCGCCTCGCGCCGGATTGCCCGATCAAGTAGGGGTATCACGCGCGAGTCCTTGTTTGCGTGGTCGCCTCCGCGACCACGTCCTCGGCGCTGTCCCTCCGCTTCGCTCCGGGCGCCTGCGAGCGGCCGTTCGGCCTTGCGGCCCGTCCTGCGGCGGGCCGGGCCAGCGCGACTCCGAAAAGATTCGCTGAATTCGGTCGCGTCAGCGACCGCGAGCGCACGCGCGCGAGCCGCAGGCGCTCAAGCCCGCAGGGCTTGAAACAGCGCCGAGGACGTGCCCGCGGAGGCGGGCACGCATACAAAAGGAATCGATCCGCCGCAGGACGGGTCGCAAGGGCGCCAAAGGGTTCAGGCGCCCGCCCGCAGGCGCCCGAGCGAAGCGGAGGAGCAGCGCCGAGGACGAACGCGCGCAGGCGCGTTCGCACACAAGGAATCCATTTCTCTACTGAAATGATTGGCAAAAATACAGTCCTGAAAAACAACGCGAAAGTTCTTCGCGCCTAGCAAAAGTCATAGTACCTTCACACGTGAGTGGAGCCGGGGTGTTCTGCTTGCGAAAGGTGCTCCGGCCGCCGCTCCCACACTGATGGAGAGAGGAGCCCCTGCATGACTTACGTGTCTGCCAATCGCCGTCCCAACGCTGCCGCGCTCGCCGGAGCGCTCGGCATCCCCGGAGCCTTCGGCGCCCTGCTGATCGTCGGCCTGGCGGTGACGGTGACGACCCCCCACACCCGGCCGAACCCCAAGG
>NZ_LSJS01000131.1 GCF_001557325.1 Erythrobacter donghaensis | reverse complement strand
TTCATGCAGGGTGCATTGGGGCAGCCGGTGCGGCTCGGCCGCCCGCCGCAGCTCGCCGGCATGCCCGAGGCGCACCACGCGCCGGGCTTCGCGACGCTGGCGGGCCTGTGCCTCTACGCCGCCGACGACCCGGTCGATATCCGCGCGGTGGGTGCGGGACGCGCCGGGGTCTACCGCGCCTTCTCGCGCGAGAGCGGGTTGTGGGCGCTGGTCACGCGCTTGTTCCGGGCGCTGAAGGAATATTTCTGACCCGCCGCGCGGGCGCTTTACGCCGCGGCATCGCGCGTTTTTTGTGCCCCGATGCTGTGGATAAGGGTTCTGCCGCTATAAAATGTGAACGATGATTATGTCACAGACGATAAATGCGCGGGGGGAGGTGCAAAAATCCCGTCCCTGCGCCTGGAGGACCAGCTCATGAGCATCAATATCGGACCCGCAGCGAGCGACGACCTGCGCCCCCGCATCACTGTCATCGGCATCGGCGGGGCCGGCGGCAACGCGATCGCCAACATGATCGCGGCCGAGATCGAGGGCGTCGAGTTCATCGTCGCCAACACCGACGCGCAGGCCTTGAGCACCTCGCCGGCCGAAAAGCGCATCCAGCTCGGGCCCGACATCACCGGCGGCCTCGGCGCGGGCGCGCGGCCCGAGGTGGGCAAGGCCGCAGCGGAAGAAACCGTGGCCGAGATCGAGAAGGCGCTCGAGGGCGTCAACATGTGCTTCATCGCGGCGGGCATGGGCGGGGGCACCGGCACCGGCGCCGCGCCCGTGATTGCCGAGGCCGCGCGCCGCATGGGCGTGCTGACCGTGGGCGTGGTGACCAAGCCCTTCCTGTTCGAAGGCACGCGCCGGATGCGCGCTGCCGAAGCGGGGATCGAGGAGCTCCAGCAGCACGTCGACACGCTGATCGTCATTCCCAACCAGAACCTGTTCCTGGTCGCCAAGGCGGAAACCACCTTCAAGGAAGCCTTCCAGCTCGCCGACGAGGTGCTCCAGCAGGGCGTGCGCTCGATCACCGACCTGATGGTCATGCCCGGCCTGATCAACCTCGACTTCGCCGACGTGCGTTCGGTCATGAGCGAGATGGGCAAGGCGATGATGGGCACCGGCGAGGGCGAGGGCGAGAACCGCGCGCTCGACGCGGCGGAGCAGGCGATTGCCAACCCGCTGCTCGACGGCGTCAGCATGGCCGGCGCCAGGGGCGTGATCATCTCGATCATCGGCGGCGAGGACATGCGCCTGCTCGAGGTCGACGAGGCCGCCAACCACATCCGCGAACTCGTCGACGAGGACGCGAACATCATCTGGGGCTCGGCTTTCAATCCCGACCTCAAGGGCAAGATCCGCGTCTCGGTGGTGGCGACCGGCATCGAGCAGAGCGCCATCGGCCAGTCCGAGCGCAGCCAGTCGATCTCGCTCGGCGCGGCGCGCGCGCCCAAGCGGCCGGTGCTCGAACTGTCGGACGACGACGGGTTCGGCGCCGCCGCACCTGTCGCCGCGCCCGAACCCGCCCCCGCGCCGACCTTCGATCTGGGCAGCCCGGCGGCGAGCGCCTCGGGCGGCTATGACGAGGACGACACGCTCGATCTGGGCGAGGCCGAAGAGGACGAGGCCGAGGCCGCGGCCGCACCCTTCGAGCTCACCGGCATGCAGGCCGGGGAGAGCTATGGCGACGAATACGAGGACGATGTCGACGAGATCGTCGATCCGCTCGCGGGCCTGCGCGGCGCGGAAGATGCGGGGGCCTATGGCTACGGCGCGGGCACCCCGGCCGGGGCGGGCGACGCGGGCGAGCTCGAGCTCGATGACGGCTATGCCACCTACACCGATGCCGAGGACGATGCCGACGTCCGGGGTCCGGCGCAGGACGATCTCCTCGCCAGCGCCGACCGCTTGGCCGCCGAAGACCGTCCGGTCGAGGCGCGGCTCGGCGGCGGGCGGCGCCGCGGGCTGCTGGGCGGCGACACCGGCGGCGGCGCGGGCGGCGGCGGGGCCGGTGCGGGCAGCACGCTGTTCGAGCGCATGGCCAACCTGTCGCGCAGCACGGCGCGGGACGAGGACGAGGACGAGGAGGGCGAGGACAGCCCCGCGCTCAGCATCCCGCGCTTCCTCGGCCGCCAGAACAACCAGTAAACGCGCGCCCGCCGCGCTGCGTCGCAACCCCGCTGGCAGGCGGCGGTGGGTTTGATAGGGCACGCATGATGGTGTCGCGCATTCCTGTCCTTTGTGCTCTGGCCCTCGGCGCCGCGGGGCTGCCCGCGGGCGGCGCGGCGGCACAGGAGGTCGTTTCGCAGCCGGTGGTGCAGGCGCTGCCGTCCGCCGAAGTCCAGCGATTGAACCGCGCGCTGGTCGCGCTCGCCAAGACCCCGCGTGATCGCGCGGCACTGGTCGAGGCGGGGCAGGCTGCGCTGGGTGTCGACGATCTCGAGGCCGCGATCGGTTTTTTCGGGCGTGCCGCCGATGTCGAGTCCGGACACCCCGACGTCGCGCTCGGCCTCGGCGCGGTCTATCTGCGCGCCGGCCGCGCGGGCGAGGCGCTGCTCCAGTTCGACCGCGCGCTTGCCGCCGGAGCGGACGAGCGCAGCGTTCTGACCGACCGCGCGCTGAGCCTCGACCTGGTGGGCGAGGGGGCGGCGGCGCAGACCGCCTATCTCCGTGCGCTCGAACTCGATCCGGCCAATGACGAAGCGCGGCGGCGGCTGGCAGTGAGCTATGCGATCGCCGGCAACCGCGCACGCTTCGAGGACACCCTGCGCCCGCTGCTCGACCGCCGCGACCTCGCCGCCCAGCGCGCCCGCGCCTTCGGTCTTGCGATCATGGGCGAGAGCGACCGCGCCGGAGCGATCGTCGAGCAGGTGATGCCGCGCGACATCGCGACCCGCCTGGTGCCCTATCTCGGCTACATGCCGCGCCTCACGAAGCAGCAGCAGGCGGCGGCCGCCAATCTCGGGATCTTCCCGCGCTCCGCCGACATCGGGCGCGATGATCCGCGCCTCGCGCGATTCGCCGCCGAGGAGCGCGCCGACAGTCGCCTCGCGCCCGCAGGCCCGCCAC
>NZ_LSJS01000130.1 GCF_001557325.1 Erythrobacter donghaensis | reverse complement strand
GCCGCACACCGTGCCGTTCCCCGATCTCGGCAGCGGCAAGACCATGGCCGAGCGGCGGCAGAGCTACGAGCTCTCGCCCGAGCTGCGGCGCGGGGTCTCGGCCGCCGAGATGCGCGCGCAGAGCCGGCGGCTCGATGCCGCGCTGGCCGCGATCAGGCCCCAGCGCCCCGGCACCCCCGACGCCTATGTCCTCACCATCGCGCTCGACAGCGATCCGGTCTTCGCCCGCGAGGCGCGCGAGGCGGGGCGGGTGCTCGGAGCGCGCTACGGTGCCGAGGGGCGCACGCTGACCCTCGCCGGGCCCGACGGCGCCCGCGACGATGCCCCGCACGGCTCGATCACCGCGCTGCGCCTCGCCATCGCTCACCTCGGCAGCGTGATGGACGTGCGTGAGGACGTGCTCGTCCTCTACACCACCAGCCACGGCAACGACCTCGGGCTGGCCTACCACTGGGGCGACAGCGGCTACGGCGTGCTCTCGCCCAAGGGGCTGAAGGAGGCGCTCGCCGAGGCCGGGATCCGGCGGCGGGTGCTGATCCTCTCGGCGTGCTACTCGGGCGTCTTCGTGCCGGTGCTGGCGAGCCCCGACACCGCGATCCTCACCGCGGCGGCGAGCACGCGAAGCTCCTTCGGCTGCCTCGCCGAGAACGACTGGACCTTCTTTGGCGACGCGCTGATCAACCGCGCGCTGCGCCAGCCGGTGGGTCTCGAGGAGGCCGCGCGCGCCGCGAGCCGCTCGGTCGCCGAGTGGGAGGCCAAGGCCCGCTTCCTCGCCTCGCTTCCGCAGGTCAACGTGGGCATGAACGCGCGCGCGTGGCTGCCGGTGATCGAGGCCGCGATGCCGCGCGAGCCGAGCCAGCCGGTCGGCCGCCCGGCCTTCAAGGAATAGGGAATGCCGCAGCCGTTCAGCACGGCCTTGACCTTGTCCGGACTCAATGTATCCAGTGGATACATAATCCATACGAGGCGATTCGCATGACCCCTTTCGATGCCCTCAAGGCCCAGCTTTCCGCGATCGTCCCCTTTGCCTCCCATGTCGGCGTGACGCTCGCCGAGATCGGGGCAGGCACCGCGACCGCTACGCTCGAACAGAGCCACAACACCTCCAACCACATCGCCACGATGCACGCAGGCGCACTGTTCACGCTGGCCGAGGCCGCTTCGGGCGCGGCGATGGCAGGGATGTTCCTCGAACGCCTCGCCGCCCTGCGCCCGGTCGCGGCGAGCTCGACCATCGCCTATGTCCGGCCCGCCAAGGGCACGATCACCGCCCACGCCGCAGTCGATGGCGACAAGGTCGCGCTGTTCGCCGCGCTCGATGGCGAAGGGAAGGTGCGCTTCCCCGTCACCATCACCATGGAAGACTCCGCCGGGCGCGAAGTCGCGCAGATGAGCGTCGACTGGCATGTCTCGTCCTTGGCGCAGGCAGCCTGAGCACCTAAACGCGAGGCATGACCCGGCGTGCAGCCTATCACCACGGCGACCTTTCCGCGGCCGCGCTCGATGCCGCGCTGGAACTGGTGGCCGAGGACCCCTCGGCGAGCTTCTCGCTGCGTTCGCTTGCCGAACGGCTGGGGGTCGCGCACCGGGCGCTCTACAACCACTATTCCGACCGCGGGGCCCTGCTGGCCGCCCTCGCGGCGCGCGGCTTTGCGCAGCTGGCCGAATGCCTTGCGCCCGCGCCCGATCCGGCCGGTTTCCTCGCCGCCTATGTCCGCTTCGCGCTCGGCCAGCCGGGGCTCTACGCGGTGATGACCGGGCGCAACCACGACCAGATCAACGCCGTTCCCGCCTTGCGCGCCGCGGTCGACCGGGTGATCGCGGTCGCCCTCGATGCGCTCGCGACGCCGGGCGCGGACGACGACACGCGGCGGCGCCAAGTGATGCGGGTGTGGATGCTCGCTCACGGCGCGATCGGCTTGCAGCGCGCCGGGATGCTGCGGATGCGCAGCGACGAGGAATTTGCCGCCGAGGTATTGCAGATCGCGGGCCTTGTCCCGCCACAGGAGACGAAACGATGAACCCAGCCGATGCCATGCCTTTCTCGAAGCTGATGGGCGTGACCGTCACGGCCGGCTCGGCCCAAGGGGTCGAGGGCGAGA
The DNA here is from genome assembly GCF_001557325.1 of Erythrobacter donghaensis. Taxonomy (GTDB): domain Bacteria; phylum Pseudomonadota; class Alphaproteobacteria; order Sphingomonadales; family Sphingomonadaceae; genus Erythrobacter; species Erythrobacter donghaensis_B. The sequence continues at coordinate 7,479 of NZ_LSJS01000130.1, read as the reverse complement.
TCACCGTCCGCGAGGACCTGTGCACCGCTGGCGGGATCATGCATGGCGGGGCGATCATGGCCTTCGCCGATGCGCTTGGCGCGGTCGGCGCGGTTACCTGCCTGCCCGAGGGCGCAAAGGGCACCACCACGATCGAGAGCAAGACCAATTTCCTCGGCGCCGCGCCGGTCGGCACCCTGGTGAAGGGGCGCAGCGTGCCGCTCAAGACCGGCAGGCGCATGTCGGTGTGGCAGACCACGATCGACACCGCCGATGGCAAGCCGGTCGCGGTGGTGATCCAGACGCAACTGGTGCTCTAGGGTTCCACCCGCCGCGCCGAGATGATCTTCACCTCGGGGCGAAGCATCTGGCCCTTCATCACCCCTTCGCCCGCCTCGGGGTCGCGCGGGGCGGCGAGCACCCGGGCGACGATGTCCATGCCCCCCGTCACATAGCCGAAGGCGGCGTAGCCCGCCTGCCATGCCGGATCGCTTGCGGCCGGATCGGCGTCGAAGCCGGTCTGGTCCTCGATCATGATGAAGAAGTCCCCGTCGGCGTCACCCGGCGCAGCCATCGCCATCGACAGCGCGCCGTGGGCATGGGTGAGGCCGGTCACCGCGGTGGATTCGAAGGCGATCTTGGGGAGGACGCGCTGCGGATCGCCGCGCGTGCCGCCCTGCACCAGCCCGGAAGGCTGGCGCGGGCCGTCCAGATTCATCGCGCGGTAGAAGGTCGTGCCGTCGAGGCGCTTCTCGTCGACATAGCGCAGGAAATTGCCCGCGGTCACCGGCGCCCGTTCGGTCTCCAATGCGATGGTGACGGGGCCGAGTTCGGTCTCGAGCACCACGGTCACGCTCGCGGCTTGCGGGAAGGGACGCACCCCCGGACGGGCGGTGAGGGCGGGATCGGCCGCGGCGGCTTGCGGGCCGGGGAGCGCGAACTTGTAGAGCAGCGTGCGCTGGCACCTGTCGTGCGCGCGCGTCCGGCAATTGTCGAGATTGTCGTCCGAGATCAGGTAGAGCGCCCTCCCGCCCGCCTCCTCGCGCAGCGCCAGCCCCTCGAAATTGTCGAGCGCCAGCGGCGGAGAGAGCACGGCGAGGGTGGTCGCGGTGTTGTCGGGGGCGAGCGACATGATCGCCGTGCGGTTGCGCATCCCCGGCGGATCGGCGGGGGTGTAGCTGCGCAAGAGGACATAGCAGGTGCCGTCGCCCGCGCAGCTCGCGTCGGTCGGCACGCCGCCATGCTCCGCGATGCCCTGGGGCGCGGAAAGGGTGAAGGGGGCAACCGCGCCGCTATCGGTGATGCGCAGGCAATTGGGCCGGGCAGGGTCGGCCCATTCCCCGCAGGCGAGCACGCCGCCGGGGTAGGCTGCGAGCGTCTCGATCCCCTCGTTCGAGGGTTTGGCAGGGAACAGCGCGGACGCCCCGGTGTAGTCGCCGGTTGCCGGGCCTTCGAGCTCGGCATAGCGCCAGATGCGGTGCTGCTGCTCGAAGGCGACCAGCCATTCGCCCGAGGGCAGCCGGGTGAGCGCCTCGGCATCGCCGCGCGTCTTGTCGTCGACGCCCGCGCCCTTCGCGTCGCGCAGCGGCCCGAGCCGCACGCCCGCGACATCGGTGAGCCGGCCCTGCACCTCGTCGATGGCAAGCTCGATCCAGCGCCCGTCATCGGTGATGGCGAAGAGCGAATCCCCGTGCCATTCGAGGCTCGAGATTCCGCCGATATCGGCCTTGTCGGGCGCGATCTCGACCCCGCCGCGGAAGGTCAGCACGCCGGCCTCGGCCGCGCCGAGGTCGGCAGTCGCGGTTTCGGGCAGGAAGGCATCGTCTGCCTGTGCGGCGAGCGGCGCGGCGATCAGGGCAAGGGCGGCGAGCGCGGTGCTCCTTGATGCGAGATTGGGCGTCCATGTCATTCGTCCGGGTGTATCGCCGCTTCAACGAAGCGCAAGCCGCGAGAGGCGCCGTTCAGGCGCGGGCAAGGTTTACTTCCGTAATCGCTGTGACTACAGGTGTAATCAACAGCGAGGAGGACGCTGCCGTGTCTGCATCCGAGGAAAGCGCCCAGACCGGGCCCCAGACCGGGGCGGGCGAACGCATCACCGATGCCGAGCATGCGGTGATGGAAGTGCTGTGGGATCGCCCGCGCCAGACCGCCGCCGAGGTGTGCGAGGATGTGTGCGCGGCCCGCGGCTGGAGCCTTGCCACGGTCAAGACCCTGCTCTCGCGCCTCGTCCAGAAGGGCGCCGCCGCGGCCGAGCCCGATGGTCGCCGCTTCCTCTATTCGCCGCTGATCGCGCGCGAGGATTACGTCGGCGGCGAGAGCCGCCGGCTGGTCGACCGCCTGTTCGGCGGCCGCGCCGCCTCGCTGGTCGCGCACCTCGCCGAGACCGAGGCGCTGACTGCCGATGATCTCGCCGAGATCGAGGCGCTGCTCAGGGAGTTGAGGTCGTGAGCGCGGTGCTGCTCCAGACGCTGGTTTGGACCGGCGTGCTGATCGCCGCGGTGCTGGTACTGCGCCGCCCCGTATCGCGTCATCTCGGCCCGGAGGCGGCCTATGCTCTGTGGGCGCTGCCGCTGCTGCGCCTGATCGTGCCGCCGGTGGTGCTGCCCGCATGGATGGCGCCCGCCAAGGCCCCTCCCGCGCCGCCCGCGCCCGATGTCGCCGCCGCGCCGCCGGTCAGCGATCCGGGGCTGTGGCAGAACGCCGCAGCCGCCGCGCCGCCCGCCGACACCGCGCCGGTCGCGGTGACGTCGCTCGCAGCGGCACCCGCGAGCGAGCCCGGCTTCGACCTGTTCGCGCTGCTCGCCGACTGGCCTGTGGTCGAGATGCTGCTGCTGGTGTGGCTCGGCGGGGCGGCAGTGTTCCTCGGCCTGCGCTTTGCCGCCTATTTCTCCCTGCGCGACGGGTTGCTAGCCGAGGGGCGCGAGCTCGGCCGCGCGCGGGGCCTCATGGGCATGCCGGTGCGCCTCGTCGAGACGCCCGCCACCCATGCGCCGCTGGCGATGGGCGTGCTCGATCCGGTGATCGCGCTGCCGCCAGGCTTCCTCGCGCTCCACGACCGCACCGGGCGCGATCTCGCGCTGGCGCATGAGCTCGCGCATCACCGCGGTGGGGATCTGCTGGTCAACATCCTCGTCCAGCCGCTGTTCGCGCTGCACTGGTGGAACCCGCTCGGCCGCTACGGCTGGCTCGCGCTGCGGCGCGACCAGGAGGCGGCGTGCGATGCGCGGGTCATGGCCCGGCGCGGCGCGCAGGAGAAGGCCGCCTATGCCGCGCTCATCGCCCGCTTCGCTGCCGCCCCCGGCAGCGCCCACCACGCCGCGCTCACCGCGCCGATGGCCTGCCCGGTGCTCGGCGAGAAATCGATCATCCACCGTCTGAGGAGCCTGTCCATGTCCGATCCCACCCCCCGCCGCCGCATGGCCGGCCGCGCGCTGCTCAGCGCGGGGCTCCTTGCCCTGCCGCTGACCGCCAGCATCACCTATGCGGCCAGTGACGGCGAGAGCGTCCTCGAAGCGCCTGAGCCGCCGCAGCCCCCCGCACCGCCGTCGCCGCCCGAGGCTCCGGAACCGCCCGAGGCTCCCGAGCCGCCGACGCCGCCCTCGGTCCTTGTGATCGATCCCGATGCGCCCGCCGCACCCGGCGAAACCCGCGTCACCGAACGCGTCTGGCGTGATGCCGAGGGCAAGGAACGCCGCGTCAAGATCGTCACCCGCGGTCACCCCGACGGCGAGGCACTGGCCCGCGAGCTCGAGGGGCTCGAAGGCCTCGACAAGGCCGAACGCGAGGAAATGCTCGCCGAGATGCGCGCCGGGCTGGCCGAGGCCGACAAGGCGCTCGCCGATCTGCCGCGGATCATCGCCGAAGCCCAGGCCAGCGCCGCCAGCGCCCGCGCCGAGGCCGGTCGCCAGCCGCGCGTGATCGTCAAGCACGAGTGCAAGCCGGGAAGCGAGGAGGTCTCGGAGTCCACCACCAAGGACGGCACGCAGATCGTCAGCATCTGCCGCCAGCGCATCTACGCCTCGGCGCGGAAGGGTCTCGAGGAAGCGCGGGCCGAGATCGCCGCCGACAAGGACATCCCCGAGGAAACCCGCAAGCAGATCCTGCGCACCCTCGATGTCCAGATCAGCCACTGGAGCAGCGGCAAGGAAGGCTGAGGGTCAAGGGCCGATCGGGAGCCCCGGCGGGGGGCGGGGAGTGGGGTCGTCCCCCCTGCTGCCCGCCCCTTGCTGCTGTTTGCGCCCTAGTTCTTCGGTCGCGCCGGATAGGCGCAGCCTCGTCCCAGGCCCCAGCCCTTGAGGAACGAGCGCCGCACCATCCCCGCGGTATAGGCGGCGCGCAGGTTGCGGTCCGCCTCGGCCGCGCCGCTCGCCTCGCGCACCAGCCCGCGGAAGGGGATGAACGAGCCGACCACGCTCTGCCCGACCCGCCCTTCGCTGATGCGCTTCTCGCCGTCGTCCTGGGCAATGTCGTAATCGGCGCCCAGCACCATATCGAGCTCGGCGATCGCGCTCACCAGCGCATCGCACTTGGCAAAGCCGTCGGTCCGGTAGGGATCGCGAACCGCCGCCTGCAGCACCTCCGGGATGTCACGCGCGTCGATGTTGAGATCGCGCAAGGGGGTCTTGGCGACCTCCTTGGCGTCGGGCTCGGGCATGACCTGCGCGGCAAGGGGTGCCGAAAAGGCCCATCCCAGAGCGGCGAGGGTAGCCAAGAGGACAGGGCGCATGATCATCAACCTCCTTCAAAGAAAACTTCGCAAGCGGTGTCGTCCGTCGCCTCGAGCCCCCTCCGCAGCGCCTCCATGCGCTGGCGGCTGGAGCCGTGGGTGAAGCTTTCGGGATTGACGCCCTGACCCGCATTGCGCTGGAGGGTATCGTCGCCGATCGCGCTCGCGGCTTTCAAACCCTCCTCCAAATCGCCCGCCTCGATAAGCTGGCGGTTCTTGCCCGCCCACATCCCTGCATAGCAATCTGCCTGAAGTTCCATCGCCACCTGCAGGCGGTTGGCGGCCGCCGGATTGCCGCGCTGGGCGGCGCGCACCTGGCCCGCGATGCCGGTGAGGTTCTGGATGTGGTGGCCATATTCATGCGCGATCACGTAGAGCCGCGCGAAATCCCCTCCGGTGCCCGCCATCTGTGCGAGCTGGTCGTAGAAGCCGGTGTCGATGTAGATGCCCTTGTCGGCCGGGCAGTAGAACGGGCCGACGGCGGCGCTCGCGCTGCCGCAGCCCCCGGTCGTCACCTGCCCGCCGCGATAGAGATCGAGCACCGGCTGCTCGAAGGCGATCTCGGCGCGCTCGAAGGTCGCCGCCCAGGTCGCATCGAGGCTGGTGAGCGCGTTGCACGCCTCGCGCGCATAGTCGCTGGAGGTGCAGACCTCCTCCTCGCTCAATGTGCGCCCACCGCTGCCGCCGGTGCCCTGCGCAGGCGCGGACTGCTGCTGGACCCCCTGAAGCACGCCGATGGTCTGCATCGGATCGAGCCCGAACACCACCGCGCCGATCAGCGCGATCACCAGCGTCCCGCAGCCGATCCCGCGCGCGCCCCCCATGCCGCCCCCGCCGCCGCCATCGGAGGAGCGGACATTGATCCGTGAAGTGTCGAACGGCCCCAAGCGCATTTCCAATTCCTCCCCGCAGCCCGTAATCGTGCAACAATTTTGTTGGACAGCCGCGTTTGCGGCGGCAAAAGCGAACCCCAATAGCCGATGCGTGCAGGAGATGCGGCGAATGCTCAAGGATAAGCGTGCCCTGGTGACCGGCTCGACCTCGGGGATCGGGCTGGCGGTGGCGCGCGCCCTGGCGGCCGAGGGCGCGGAGGTGATCCTCAACGGGCTGGGCGACCCTGGCGAGATCGCGCGGCTGTGCGATGAGCTGGGGGCGCTCTACAACGGCGCCAACCTGATGGACGCGGCCGCCATCGCCACGATGATGGGGGAGATCGGCCCCATCGACATCCTCGTCAACAATGCCGGGATGCAGCACGTCGCCGCGATCGAGGCCTTTCCGGCCGACAAGTGGGACTCGATCCTCGCGCTCAATCTCACCGCCGCCTTCCACACCACGCGCCTCGCGGTGCCGAGGATGAAGGAGCGCGGCTGGGGGCGGATCATCAACACCGCGAGCGCGCATTCGGCCGTCGCCTCGCCGTTCAAGAGCGCCTATGTCGCAGCCAAGCACGGCCTTGCGGGCTTCACCAAGACCATCGCGCTCGAGCTTGCGACCCACGGCATCACCGCCAACTGTATCTCGCCGGGCTATGTCTGGACGCCGCTGGTGGAGAACCAGATCCCCGACACCATGGCCGCGCGCGGGATGACGCGCGAAGAGGTGATGAACGACATCCTGCTGGCCAAGCAGCCGACCAAGCAGTTCATCGCCCCCGAGGATGTCGCCGCGCTCGCGGTGTTCCTGTGCACGCCGGCCGCACGCGGGATCACGGGGGCGAGCTACGCGATCGACGGGGGCTGGACCGCCGAATGAGGTTTTCGCGCGGCCCTGTCCTGATCCTGCTGGCGCTGCTTGCTGCCTGCGCGCCCTCATCCCCGCGCCCGGCGAGCTTGCCGCCCGAGGACCGCGCCGCCATCGCCGCACGGCTCGAGGCGGACATCGCCGTCCTCGCCTCCGACGCGATGGCGGGCCGCAGGCCGGGAACGCCGGGCGGGCGCGACACCTCGGCGTGGATCGAACAGCGCATGGGCGAGGCCGGCCTCGTCTCGGGCACCAATGATCCGGGCTCCTACTGGCGGCTGCCGGTCGATCTGCTCGGCATCCAGCCCGAAACCGCCGCGCTGGTGCTCGGCCAGGGGCGGCGGCGGGTGACGGTTCCGGCTGCCGATGCCGCGGTCTACACCCCGCGCCGCCGCGCGCTCGCCTTCGGCGGGCCGGGGACGGGGGTGCCGGTGGTGTTCGTCGGCTATGGCGACGGCTCGGTGCTCGGCGATGCGCTGGCGGGCGCGGTGGCGGTGATGCTCGCCGACCAGGGCCGCGACACCGAACGCCGCAACGCGCTGTTCCGCCAGCGCGCGACCGCCGTGCTCACCGTCGTCCCCGATGGCGAGGCGCTCGCCGCCGTGCGCGCCGCCGCCGAGCGCCCGCGCCTGCTGCTGGCAAGCGAGGAGGAGGACAATCTCGCCGCCTACATCACCGACAAGGCCTTCGCCGAGGTGATCGGCGCGCGCCGCTGGGCGGCGTGGAAGGCCGAGGCCGCCGACCGCGCCTTCGCGCCGATCGAACTCAACCTCGCGGTCAGCCTCGAAGCGACCAGCGACCGCCGCGAGTTCGCCAGCCAGAACATCATCGGCATGATCCCCGGCAGCGCGCCGGGTACGGGCGCGGTGCTGGTGCTGGGACACTGGGACCACCTCGGCGAGTGCGGCCCGGCGGGCGCGCTCGACCGGATCTGCAACGGCGCGGCCGACAATGCCAGCGGCATCGCCATGATGCTCGAACTGGCGCGGCGACTGAAGGCGGGCGCGCCGCTCGGGCGCGACATCTACTTC
>NZ_LSJS01000129.1 GCF_001557325.1 Erythrobacter donghaensis | reverse complement strand
CCGATTTCCTGTGCCTCGAGTCCGGCTCGATCGACATCCTCTACATCACCGAGATCGATCCGCTCTGGCAGGACAGCGAACTCACCGCGATCATCAACCCCGAGGCTGTACTGTTCGCCAATCCGCTGGCGCTTGCGGCCTGCGCGGCCGACTGCGTGGCGGCAACGGCCAAGCTGCCGACCGATGAACTGTTCTGGTGCGCGGGCTGTCAGGGCACGATGTATCCGCTTAACGGCAATGTCTCGGCGACCATTGGCCATGTCCAAGCCTCGCGGCTCGCGCTCGCCCGCTTCTCCTACAAGCTCCACCGCGAGCTCGTCGCCTGGGGGACGATGGGGAGCAAGGGGCTTTGCGGCAAGTACCTGATGCCGGTGATGCGCAAGCAGCAATACCGCTTCCAGGCCACCAATCCCAATCCGCAGACCAAGGGCCGCTACGCCTGCG
>NZ_LSJS01000128.1 GCF_001557325.1 Erythrobacter donghaensis | reverse complement strand
CGGGTGAACGCGTCCCAGCGCTTGAGCATGTAGAAGCAGGCCTTGGTGAGATCATGGCCGCGCGACAGCTTGGCGACCTGCTCGGTCAGCCAGGTGTGGAGCTCGGCCATGAGCGGCGCGCTGAGTTCCTGGCGAACTGCAAGCCGCTCGGCCGGGCTCTTGCCGTTGATGCCGCGCTCGATGTCGAACAGGGCATCGAGGCGCTGCACGGCTTCGAGCGCGATCGGATAGATCATGGCGGCGCTCTGTCCGCGACTCTTCTTGCGGGCCGAGC
>NZ_LSJS01000127.1 GCF_001557325.1 Erythrobacter donghaensis | reverse complement strand
CCACCCCGCCGAGCCCGAAAGACCCCCACCGCCGCCTTAGGTTAGTCCGCTCGGAGGTCGGGCATGGTTTCCATGCCTCGCGTGCAACACCCTTGTCGCGCAGCCGGAGGAACGAGCCCGCTGTTTTTTCATGTCCATCGGGGCTCTGGAAGGGGTTGGTGGCAGGGCTTGTACCGAACCACCTCATTAAGTGCTGTATTTTATAGATAAATAATGGATTTTCAGATATATTCTCCCACATTTCCTCCCACATAATGGGTTCCTTGCGACGTACAGTCGTTCGCCTTAGGCGTTTTATCTGACCTCAGAAGGTGCACAATCCATGTGACCGACCGGCTCAACCCGAGCGACAATCGCTGGTTCAACCCCTGAAAGAACGGTACGCGCTAGAGCCAGATCGTGGGACTTTTCGGCCATCAGATTTCAATGTCCTCAATGCCAGCTCTCAAGGCAAAACCGGACATTACGGCTCACTCAGGCATTGACCCTATCGATGCTGTGACTGAGCTGATTGCAAAATGCCGGCGTTGATCACGCATTCGGGAGAGGCCGCTGTCCTCCAATCTGTCTTCAGAGTTAGCCAGCACCCCGTCTCGCCGATTATGGCGTCGCGAAATCAAGGCGGCATCGCAGCCGCGTGACAGCTGACTAGAGCGGCGGCGATGACCTGCCATGCGTGTTCATTAATCGGAAACAAGGCTCCTCTCCCGGCACGAGCTCACCAGTCGCCAAGGCCTAAAATTGGCTCAGATGCGTTGCCTATAGAGGGTCTCGGTGCTCGAGACTTGCCTGCACCATAGACCCCTGCGAGCGACGCACGGGGAAAGACATATTGCTTCGAGCATAGTTTGGCCCTAGCCTTTTCCAGATGTTTGCCCGGCTTGGCCTACTCCTTGTCCTCTGCGCGATGCTCCTTTCGGGCAGAGCTTGGGATGCGCATTTGGCTGTGCACGAGCAGTTGTCCTCTGCCACGGCCGTTCATACGCACCATTCGGACCATGTTCACGCTGTGGACCCGGTGGCAAGCTTCGAGAAGGCGGCGCTTGGGGACGCACCGGCCGATCAGCGGGATCCGGAGAGAGGCCTGACGCATAGTCATGGCTCCATGGCCGGGCATGGCTTCGCCCTGCTTTCCGCCGATCATACCGAATTTGCAGGCCTGCCATCGGCGAAGGAGCTCCATTTTCCGCCGCGTGCATCGCTTGCGGCTATCTCCCGCCCCAACTCGCTTCTGAGACCTCCGCGAACCGCCTGACATCGTTGCACGGTGTCGCCGGCTGCGTCCGGCTGCGCCTTGAGCAGACGTGTCAGGAGCAGGTGAAATGAAGACGATACTGCGTGCCGCACTGCTTGCGGTCACGTTCCTGTCAGCGGGAGCGGCCAATGCCGATACGCTGACCCTCGAAGAGGCGATCCGCCAGTCTGTGGCCAACTCGCCGCTGGGTGCCGCAGCAACAGCCCGGGTGGAAGTGCTGGAGGCCGCGCGCGCGGCTGCTGATACAAAGCCCGCTGCGACCATCGACGGCGCCGTCGAGAACATCGGGACGAATGGTTTCAACCAGTTCCAGATCGATGCCACCTATAATCAACGCATCGAGCGGGGCGGCAAGCGTGCGGCCCGGGTGGCACTGGCCGAAGGCGACATCGGGGTCGCGCAGGCGCAGGGGCTGATCGCGCGGCTCGATCTCGCCCAGAAGGTCCAGCAACTCTACGTCGAGGTGCAGGCCGCGACGCTCGATCTCGAACTCGCGCGCAGCCGGGTGGAGATCGCCGAGGCGCTCCAGAAAGACGTGCAGCGCCGGGTGGACGATGCCCGCGATCCGCTCTTTGCTGGAACGCGCGCGCGAACGCAGCTGGCGGAAGCCAAGGTCGATCTGGAATTGGCCGAACATGCGGTGGAAGCGGCCAAGACCCGCCTTGCCTTGCTTTCCGGACAGGCCGACGACGAGTTCTCGGTTGTGACGGACGCCTTTCTCGACTTCGCGCCGGCAGGCGCAGTGCCGGACGATCTCGCCTCGATCGATCTGGCCTTGTATGAGGCGCGCAGCCGCCGCGCCGATGCCAATATCCGTTTGCAGGACGCGAACGCGCGCACCGATCCGACCGTGTTCGCCGGCCCCCGTTTCCTTGGGACGGGCGATGTCGCTCTTGTTGGCGGCTTCTCGCTGCCGCTATCGAACCGCGCACTCAACCAGGCCAATCGCGACCGCGCCGAAGCCGAGAAGCGCCAGATCGAAGCCGACCTTGCCGTCGAGCGGTTCGAGCGGCGCCGCGCCATTGGCTTTGCCGTGGAGCGGGTCGAGGAAGCGGGCCACGAGGCGGAGGCGATCCGCACCAAGGTCGTGCCCGGCGCCGAGCAGACGCTGCGCGAAGTGCTGGCGGGCTACAAGCGCGGCGGCTTCACCTTTCTCGACGTCTCGACCGCGCAAAACGCTCTGCATGACGCACGCGTGCGGATGGTCGATGCCATGACCGAATATCACCGTGCCAAGGCTGAACTTGATCGCCTGACCGGCCGGTTTGCCGAACTCGTTGGGGGTAACTGACCATGCGCCGTATCTATCTCATCGCAGCCACTCTTCTCGCGGCACCTCTCATAGCCTGCGGTCAAGCGGGCGAGAATGCCGGGACCGCAGAAAGCGCCGAAGCCGAAGCTGCTGCGGCCGCCGATTACGAGCGCGGGCCGCACAACGGGCGGATGCTGCGCGACGGCGATTTTGCCATCGAGGTCACCGTGTTCGAGGATGGCGTGCCGCCCGAATACCGGCTCTACGCCTACCGTGCGGACAAGCCACTTGATCCCAAGGAGGTCAAGGCGCGCGTCATGATCGCCCGGCTCGACGGGGAGAAGACCACCTTCGACTTCGCCCCGCAGGACGATTTCCTGCGCGGCAATGCGGTTCTGGTCGAGCCGCACAGCTTCGATGTCGTGGTCGAGGCGAGTATGGGCGGCAAGACTCACAAGTGGAGCTTTGCTTCCTACGAGGGCCGCGCGACCATCACCGATGCGGCCGCAAGTGCCGCCGGCATCAAGACGGAGACCGTCGGCCCGCAGGCGATCGGCGATACGGTCGAGATCATCGGCCGGGTGGAGCTCGATCCGGCCGGCAGCGCCGAGGTGGGGGCCAAGTATCCCGGCCCCGTGGTGGCGGTGTTCCGGAACGTCGGCGACCGGGTCTCCAAGGGAACGCTGCTGGCGAAGGTCGAGAGCAGCTATTCGCTCCAGACCTACGCGATCTACGCACCGATGGCGGGCGTGATCAGCGCACGCAATGCCAATGTCGGATCGATTGCCGACAGCGAGCCGCTGTTCGTGATTTCCGACCCGGCGCGCACCGTGGCGACCTTCCCGATTTTCCCGCGCGACATCGAGCGGGTGCGGCCCGGCCAGCAGGTCCAGATCCGCGGATTGGAAGGCGAGCGCACGCAGAGCGCGGTGATCCGCGATTTCCTGCCGCTTGCCGATGTCACCAGCCAGGCCGTGACTGCGCGGGCTGCGCTTCCCAACCGCGACGGCTTCTGGCGTCCCGGCATGGCAGTGCGCGGGCTGGTGACCGTCGAGCAGCGCCAGGTGCCGCTGGCAGTCAGGACCGACGCGATCCAGCAGTTCCGCGATTTCCGCGTGGTCTTTGCCAAGATCGGCCAGACCTATGAAGTGCGGATGCTCGAACTCGGCAAGGAAGGGCCGGAATGGACCGAGGTGATCAGCGGCATCAAGCCGGGCACGGTTTACGCCGCCGAGAACAGCTACGTCATCAAGGCCGACATCGAAAAGTCCGGCGCAAGCCACGATCACTGAGAGGCCCCCGGAAATGCTTGAGAAAATTATCGAGCTGTCGATCCGGCAGCGTGTCGCAGTGCTGGTCGCGGTCCTGCTTCTGGCCGCCATCGGGGCCTACAGCTTCGGGCGGCTGAAGATCGATGCCGTGCCCGACATCACCAATGTCCAGGTGCAGATCAATACGGCCGCGCCTGGCTTCTCGCCGCTGGAGGCCGAGCAGCGCATCACCTTCCCGGTCGAGACGGCGATCGCCGGCCTGCCGGGGCTCGAATACACGCGCTCGGTCTCGCGCTACGGCCTGAGCCAGGTGACGGTGGTGTTCGCCGACGGCACCGACATCTATTTCGCCCGCCAGCTCGTCAACGAGCGCCTGCAAGGCGTGCGTTCGACCCTGCCCGCCGGGATCGAGCCCGAACTGGGCCCGATCGCGACCGGGCTGGGCGAAATCTTCATGTATACGATCGAGGCCAAGCCGGGGGCGGTCAAAAGCGATGGCACGCGCTACACCGCGCAGGATCTGCGCACGCTGCACGACTGGGTCGTTCGCCCCCAGCTGCGCAACGTGCCGGGGGTCACCGAAGTCAATTCGGTGGGTGGCTACCGCAAGGAATATGTCGTCGCCCCCGATCCCTCGCGGCTCGCAGGCTTCGGCCTGACGGTCGAGAACGTCATCGCCGCGCTCGAAGCCAACAATGGCAATGTCGGCGCGGGTTACATCGAGCGTTCGGGCGCGCAATACCTGATCCGCGTGCCGGGGCAGGCGCAGGGCGAGCGTGACCTGGCCGGCATCATCGTTGCGACACGCGGCGGCGTGCCGGTGCGGATCGCGGATGTCGCCGATGTCGAGATCGGCTCGGAAATCCGCAACGGCGCGGCGACCAAGGACGGGCAGGAGGTGGTGCTCGGCACCATCTACATGCTGGTCGGCGAGAACGCGCGCGAAGTCAGCGTCGCAGTGGCCGAACGCCTTGAGGAGGTGAACCGTTCGCTTCCCGGCGGGGTTGTCGCCAAGACTGTCTACGACCGCTCCAAGCTGGTCGAGGCCACCGTCTCCACCGTCGAACGCAACCTTGCCGAAGGCGCGCTGCTGGTGATCGTGGTGCTGTTCGTGCTGCTCGGCAATATCCGCGCGGCGCTGATCACGGCGGCGGTGATCCCGCTGTCGTTCCTGATGACCATCACGGGCATGGTGCAGACCAATGTATCGGGCAATCTCATGAGCCTTGGCGCGCTCGACTTTGGCCTCATCGTCGATGGTGCGGTGATCATCGTCGAAAACTGCCTCAGGCGGTTCGGCGAGGCACAGCACAGGCTTGGCCGGGTGCTTGACCGTGAAGAGCGGTTCAAGCTCGCCGCCGGTGCCTCGGCGGAGGTTATCCGCCCGAGCCTGTTCGGCATCCTGATCATCACCATTGTCTACATCCCGATCTTCGCGCTGGAGGGCGTGGAAGGGAAGACCTTCCACCCGATGGCGCTGGTGGTGGTGATGGCGCTCACGGCCGCCTTGCTGCTGTCGCTCACCTTCGTTCCCGCAGCCGTGGCGACCTTCGTCACCGGCCGGGTCGAGGAGAAAGAGAACCGCGTCATGCGCACGGCCAAATCCCGCTATGTCCCGATGCTCGATTTCGCGATCCGTCAGCGCCGGATCGTCGTTGGCGCAGCGGCCGTGCTGGTGGCGCTGAGCGGTCTCGCCGCGACGCGTCTGGGGTCGGAGTTCATTCCCAATCTCGATGAAGGCGACATCGCGCTGCACGCGCTACGCATTCCCGGGACGAGCCTGACCCAGGCGGTGCAGATGCAGAGCGCCCTCGAAGACCGGATCAAGAAGTTCCCGGAGGTCGACATGGTGTTCGCCAAGATCGGCACCGCCGATGTTGCCACAGATCCGGTGCCGCCTTCGGTCGCCGATACCTTCGTCATCATGAAGCCGCGCGATCAATGGCCCGATCCGCGCAAGCCAAAGGCCCAACTGGTCGCGGAGATGAACAAGGCCGTGCAGGAAGTGCCGGGCTCGCGCTACGAGTTCATCCAGCCGATCCAGATGCGTTTCAACGAACTGATCGCGGGCGTGCGTTCGGATGTCGCGATCAAGGTCTATGGTGACGATCTCGATCAGCTGGCGGCAACCGCAGCCGAAATCGAGAACGTGGTCGGCAGCATTGCCGGATCGCAGGACGCCCAGACCGAACAGGTTACCGGCCTGCCGTTCATCCAGGTTGTGCCCGACCGGCTCAAGCTCACCCAGCTCGGCCTCAATGTCGATGATGTCCAGACCGTGGTCGCCACCGCCATCGGTGGTGCCGAGGCGGGGCAGATCTTCGAGGGTGACCGGCGTTTCGACATCGTCGTGCGTCTGCCCGAGCAGCTGCGGCAGGACCCGCAGGTGATCGAGCGCCTGCCCATCCCGCTTCCTAGCGGCGGCGCTGTGCCGCTGTCCGAGGTCGCCAGCATCGAGCGCATTCAGGGGCCGAACCAGATCAGCCGCGAGGACGGCAAGCGCCGCGCGGTGGTGACCACCAATGTCCGTGGCCGCGATCTGGGATCGTTCATCGCCGAGGCGAAGGAGCGGATCGGTGCCGAGGTCGAGCTGCCCGAAGGCTACTGGATCGATTACGGCGGGACCTTCGAGCAATTGCAATCGGCGGCGACGCGCTTGCAGATCGTCGTCCCGCTCGCGCTGCTGCTGATCTTCGGCCTGCTCGTCACCCTGTTCCGGTCATGGAAGGATGCCCTGGTGGTGTTCTCCGGCGTGCCGCTTGCGCTGACCGGCGGGATCGCGGCGCTGCTGCTGCGCGGTATCCCGTTCTCGATCTCGGCCGGGGTCGGGTTCATCGCCCTGTCCGGGGTTGCGGTGCTCAACGGGGTGGTGATGCTGACCTTCATCAAGCAGTTGATGGAGGAAGGCAGCGGGCTGGAGGACGCGATCCGCGACGGTGCACAGGCGCGCCTGCGCCCGGTGCTGATGACCGCGCTGGTCGCAAGCCTCGGCTTCGTGCCGATGGCGCTCAACGTCGGGCTCGGCTCCGAAGTCCAGCGTCCGCTGGCGACCGTGGTGATCGGCGGGATCATTTCCTCGACCATCCTGACCCTCATCGTCCTGCCCGCGCTCTACCGCATGGTGCGCGGGAGGGAGGTGGAGGCGCAACAAGGTTCGGCCATGCCGGCGAACGTGGCATGATACATCTGGGCGGCAAGGGATAGGAGAACCCGATCATGCTATCCGTGCTTGCACACCGCACCTACCGGCATCTGTTTCTGGCGCAGGTCATCGCGCTGGTGGGGACGGGGCTTGCCACGGTGGCCCTCGGTCTGCTGGCTTACGAGATCGCCGGCGCGGATGCGGGTGCGGTGCTGGGCACGGCGCTGGCGATCAAGATGGTGGCTTATATCGGCGTCGCGCCGGTGGTCGGGGCCTATGCCGACAGGCTGCCGCGCAAGGGACTGTTGGTGGCGATGGACCTGCTGCGCGCCGGTGCTGCACTGACGCTCCCGTTCGTCGATGCGGTCTGGCAGGTCTATCTGCTGATCTTCCTGCTGCAATCGGCCTCGGCGGCCTTCACGCCGACGTTTCAGGCGACCATCCCCGATATTCTCCCGGACGAGGAGGAATACACCCGCGCACTCTCGCTTTCGCGCCTCGCCTATGATCTGGAAAGCCTGCTGAGCCCGATTCTGGCCGCTGCGCTCCTGACGGTGATCAGCTTCCACTGGCTGTTCGCGGGCACAGCGATCGGCTTTGCGATCTCGGCGCTGCTGGTCGTCACGGCCGCGCTGCCGCATCGCAAGGCTGCCGCGGCGATTGTCGAGAGTGTCTGGCGCAAGACCACGCGCGGCGCGCGCATCTATTTGAAGACACCCCGCCTGCTCGGCCTGCTGGCCGTGACCCTCACTGCTGCGGCGGGCAGCGCAATGGTGATCGTCAACACGGTCGTCATTGTGAAGGGCATGGGCCGCAGCCAAGGCGATGTGGCTCTGGCGCTTGCGGCCTATGGCGGCGGCTCGATGCTGGCCGCCCTCGCGCTGCCGCGGGTGTTGCAGCACATCGCCGACCGGACGGTCATGCTCACGGGGGCTCTAATCCTCACCGTGACGCTTGGCGGACTGGCAGGTCTGGCGCTCGATTGGCCCCATCTTCTTGCCGGGTGGCTGGTGATGGGTATCGGCTATTCGCTCTGCGTTACGCCGGGTGGCAGGCTGCTGCGGCGGTCATCCAGCGAGGCTGATCGCCCCGCGCTCTTCGCCGCGCAGTTCGCGCTCAGCCATGTCTGCTGGCTGATGGCCTATCCGATCGCGGGGCAGGCGGGCGCCCGCTTCGGCATGACAACCGCCTTGGTCGCACTGGCGGGGCTCGGCGCTGCGGGACTGTTGCTGGCGCTATGGCGCTGGCCGACGAACGACCCCGCCGCATTGGCCCACGACCACCCCGATCTGCCCGCAGACCATCCGCATCTGGCCGGGCATGGCGGTGGGCAACACGCCCATCCCTATGTCATCGACGACTTGCACGGACACTGGCCGGGCCGCTCCTGATCAGGCAATCGCCGCGCGATACCGCGCGTCGACCACCTCCCAGTCGAGATTGGCCATGAAAGCATCGACATAGCGCGCGGCGGCGGTGCCATAGTCCATGTGATAGGCATGTTCATACATGTCGAGCGCGATCAGCGGGGTGCCGGTCACCGCGCCGTGCATGTGATCCCAAGCCCAGTAATTGTGGAGCGACCGGGTGTGCGCGTTCCACGTGAGCACGCACCAGCCCGATCCGCCGGCAAGGCTCATCGCGGTGCGCCGGAACTCGGCCGCCCAGGCATCGTATCCGCCGAACCAGCTTGTCAGCGCTTCGGTGATCGATCCGCCGGGAGTGCCAATCCCGCCGAGCGCGCCGAAATAGAGCTCGTGCAGCACCACCGATCCGGTGCGGTGCAGTTCCTCGCGCTTGAGCCCGGAGTAGGCGACCGGCGGAAATTCGGGATCGGCCATCGCCGCGGCGAGCCGGGTCTCGATGGTATTGAGCCCGCGCACCGAGCCCTGGTAATTGTTCTCCCAGTGCGAGGTGATGAGCTTCTCCGACAGCCCGGTTAGTTTAGCGGGGTTAAAGCGCAGCGGCTTGGGGGTGTGCTTTCCGGCGAAGGCGGCGGCAGCAGAGGCCGGCGCCTGCCCGGCAACGCTGCCATGGGTTGCTACCAGCGCCGCGCCGGCTGCGGAAAGGGCGGCGGTGCCGATTGCCTGCCTTCGGGTAATATCGCTCATATCGTCCTCCTCACGTCGCCAGAACCAGAACCAGTCCGCCCACCCCGCAGGCCGCCAGCACGCGCAGCACCGACCACTTCAAGCCGAAGGCGAGCGTGAAGGCCAGTAGTGCCAGCAAGCCCGCGCGCCAGTCGAAGCTGGCAAGCTCGGGCCAGTAGAGCCGAACCGGGCCGACATGGCGCTGGCCCACCGCGGTAAACAGCACGTGCAGCGCGAACCACGCGGTCAGGTTGCCGATCACCCCCACCACCGCCGCCGTCACCGCTGCCAGCCCGCCTTTCAGCGCCACCGCACGGCCGAGCCGGTCAATCCACGGGGCAAAGGCGAAGATCCACATGAAGCACGGCGCAAAGGTGACCCAGGTCGTCAGCATCGCCCCGAGGAACCCTGCCATCAGCGGCGAGAACGGCTCGGGCGCGCGGAAGGCGGCGAGATAGCCGACGAATTGGGTGACAAGGATCAGTGGCCCCGGTGTGGTCTCGGCCAGGCCGAGCCCGTCGGCCATTTCACCGGGCTGGAGCCAGCCGAAACCCTGCACTGCCTCCTGCGCCATATAGGCGAGCACAGCATAGGCCCCGCCAAAGGTCACCACGGCAAGCTGCGAGAAGAAGGCCCCGATATCCCACAACACATGCTCGCGCCCCAGCGTCGCCGCAATCAGCACCATCGGCGCCGCCCACACTGCGCCCCACAGCGCAATCGAGAAGAAGGTGGTGCGCCATGGCCGCTCCGGCACAGCGTCAGCCCCTGTGGCTGGCTTGAGCGCCAGCAGATCGGGTCGCCTCTTCCCCGCGATCATGCCGATGACCCCTGACCCCAGCACGATCAGCGGGAATGGGAGATCGAAGAAGAACAGGCCGACAAAGGCCGCCGCCGCGAGCCCGCGCTTCAGGCCCGTATCGAGTGCGCGCCCGGCAATCCGCAGGAGAGCTTGCACGACGATGGCCAGCACCGCCGCCTTCACGCCCAGAAACAGCGCTTCGACCCATGCGAGATTGGCGGCGATCGCATAAAGCACCGACAGCGCGAGGATGATCAGCGCACCGGGAATTACGAACAGCAAGCCTGCAGCCAGCCCGCCGCGCCAGCCATGCAGTCGCCAGCCAATCCACGTCGCCAGCTGCTGCGCTTCGGGGCCGGGAAGCAGGTGGCAAAAATTGAGCGCGTGGAGAAAGTCCTCCTCGCTTATCCATTTGTGCTCATCCACCAGCTCGCGGTGCATGAGCGCGATCTGTCCGGCGGGGCCTCCGAAACTAAGGAAGCCGATACGGGTAAACACCCGCAGCAGTTCGGCAAATGTGATGGACGGGGAAGTAGCCAGTGAAGCCAAGATAACCTCGCGCAATTCGCCCCACCGGAAATGGCAAGGCAACGAGGCAACGCTTGGGCCTGTCTTGACCTCGGCGGGAGGTTGCTTAGCCCCGCTGGGGTGCTGTTTAGCGTCCAAATAAAGGGAGATCAAGCAGACACCCGCGCGCCAATCATCCAGCCGCGCCGCTTGTTAGCATCCCTTGCATCCCACTTTTTCAGCAGAATATTATCCGGGTGACGCAGACTGTCAGTATGACCACTGTAAGTGCCTGCAGTCAGGTCGGCCGCCGACATACCGTGCCAAATTGGCCCGGAAACGCCTTTAGCTCGACACAATATCTCGCATCCAGTCGTTGATTTCCGCTTCGACCCATACGACACATTTCGGCCCCAGCGATCGCGATCTCGGGAACCGGCCCTCGCTCATACGCTGATAGATAGCGGAGCGGCGCAGTCCGACCCGGGCGATCACTTCCGGCAGGCGCAAAAGCCTCGCCGGCGGTGCTGCTTCGGGCGGTTGAGGCGTGTGCATTTCATCTGGTGTTGCATGCGGCATTGTTGATCTCACTTGCTTGGGTTCGATCCCCTCCGAACTTTGGCATTTACCGGGGCAGCGACATCGCGATGTCCCGGTCCACAAAATCATCGATGTGCTTGGCAAGCATTCGTGCCACGAGCTGTGAGGTGCCGTTGGCCCACCGAGGCCGCAGATCCTCAATCCGCCGTCCGAGGGTCCGCTGAAGATGGACTGGGAGGCTTGTGAAGAACTCTTCGAGAAATTCGCCCATTTCGCCATGCATCCACTCGCAGGCGAGGTCTTCCTGCCCGGCAAGAGCAAGGATCATCGTCGCGCGGGAGTGCGCTCCACAGGCGGCGAGCACAAGTGCCGCATCGTCGAGCCCGATAGGCCGCTCGCCGCGCGCAAGGCGAAGCAGGGTCTCGCGGTGCATTCCGCATTCACTGGCAATCCTGTGGCGGGGCTTGCCAGCGGCTTCGATCGCATGGGCGAGCACGCGTGCCAGGCTTTCATTGGCCGGTCTGGCGGCGGCGGTTGGATGGTGCATGGGTGTCTCCTTGTATCTGCACTGGTTCGAGTCGCAGGCATATCGCGAAGCACCCCATGTAGGAAAACGAAAAGAACATAAACGGAACATCTCGTTTAGAGGCGAATCAGTTCCTTTATCCGAGTCGTCGCCAAATCCCGCCTCCCGGGACGGCGTTCACCGACACAAAATGACTGATGGTACGCCTTTATCGTCGATTTTATGCGTTCAGCGGGAAAAGATGCGTCCGCATCCTTCCACCTCCAGACGGTATTGCCGCTGAACACTTTCCTACGAACATTTCCTAGATGCATGTGGAACACACAGCGAACGCAAGAACGCTGTGACCACCCCTTCAACCGGAGCTTCACATGCAGTCTCTCACCCTCCCCCGGCGCGCCAGCGTCAAGGGCCTCGGCAAGACCCTCAACATTGCCATCCCGGTCGCAGTCGCGGCGCTTGCGGCGAGCGCCGCCTATGCTGGCGCTGATACGACCTTCACCCCTGCCCTCACCAAGTTCACCGACTTTCTGGAAGGCTCCGGCGGCAAGATCATCACGGTTCTCAGCCTCGCTGGCGGCCTGATCGGTCTGGCGTCCGGGCGCTTTTCGCTCGGCCAGGTCGCCGTTCCGGTGGGTGTCGGCATCGGCGTCGGCACCGGTGTTCCGATCGTCACCTCGGTCGTGACCGCGGTCATCTGAACGC
>NZ_LSJS01000126.1 GCF_001557325.1 Erythrobacter donghaensis | reverse complement strand
GGGACTCCTTGTTGCCCATTATGCCCGGCCACACACGGAAATCCTGACAGTCCCGACCTCGTAGCGATACAAAGGGCCGAGACTCTTACTGGCGCAGACTATTACGTTGCCCCGAGGGGCAGCGCGATCGATGACCTCGAAACTGCACTTCGATTTGAGGTGTCCGGTGTCGACAAAGGCCGAAGAGCCATCTGCGATCAACGCCTTACTTCTAAGGTAAGGCAAACAGAGGCGGCGCAGCACCCACTTCCAGCAATAGCTGCTGTAACTGGATTTCAGCAGAAGGTCGTGCTCCTTTCCTCGCGTTCGGGTAACGTCTGATGAGTTGGGCCGAAATTCACAAACAGAGCGTCGACATCGCGTTTACCGCAAGTCAAGTCAGGCTGTATAACAGACACGATTCCGAAGGGCTTTATAGGCAAGCCGCTGATTTTGAAGTGGAAGCATTCAACCAGATTCCCTTGGAGAAGCCCCGCACTAGAGGGATAATTGGCCTTTCGGCTGCCTCTCTACTCTTTAAGGGTGCAGAGTATGAACGCGCGGCAAGTCTGTCGATGCAACTACTTAGCGAAAGCCTTCCAGCCGATATTCAGGAGCAATTGCAGCTGGTTTTGCAAGCCTCTTGGAATGAAAAATCCAAAAAAGACGGCGCTGTAAAATTTCTTCCCGGACAGATAATCATATCTCTGAGTGGAGGCGAAATTATAAAAGGCGGAGCCCCTTTGGAGCTTGTAATTAATAAAGTTCAAAACATACAAAGCCTGTTCATCAGAACTATTGAATATCTCAGCGATTCACCATTCAGAACTCGGGGACAAGCTCCTATTGAAATTAGAGATTATTGTCGCCCTTGGCTATTCTACGCCCCGCCATCTAGTTATCAATTCGCCGTTGCAGTCGAAGCGCCCAAGCAGTCTGATTTTTTTAAGTCCAGCCTCAATCCTCAGGAAATTACTGATAAATTCTTAGATATCGTTTATGCGTCTACGCAGAGCGATCAAACTCAACTCGAACTGACAGTGCGCCGTGAGGATTATCGCGAAGCCTTTGTTCGACTTGCGAGAAGTCTTGCTCCAAATGGCAAGTCATACGAAAAGGTCAGAATATATTCATTTGACAATTCAAAAGAAATTAATCTTACTTCGGACGCAAAAACTTATTCTTCGGAGCACATTGAAAGGCTCACACCTCCATCGAGTGAAGCTAGAAGTGAGATTATTGGAACACTTCGGGCTCTCGATCTAGACGCTAATTGGCTTGAGGTCGAAGCAAGTGGAAGGCGTGTGCGTGTAACCGGACTTGAAGACGCTGTAGATGATATCATTGGCCCGATGGTGAACCATAAGGTGAAAGTCACCTTCGTCGGCAAGGGCAAGGGCAAGAAGTATATCGACATAGAAGAGGCGGATTAGACTCCCCCCTTCCCTCTGCGCCTCTGCGTGAAACCTTGCTCGAGTGCAGGCACGCGCCAACCCTTCGGATCACCCTCGTATGCCCCTCCACCACCTTCGGTGGTCCCCCTCCCCTGAAGGGGAGGATTGCCGCCTGCCCCTCGGCCGCTTCCGCTTCGCCCCCTCCCCGTGCCGGGGAGGACCGGGCTTGCCATTTACGCCCCCCTCGCCATTCGGCTAAGCCCGCGCCATGCCCCCCGTCACCATTCTGATCGACGCCGATGCCTGTCCGGTGAAGGACGAGATCTATCGCGTCGCGGAACGCTACCGCGCCGAGGTGCGCGTGGTCAGCAATGCCCCGTTCCGCATTCCCGAAAGCCCGCGGGTGAAGCGCGTGGTGGTGTCGGACAGCTTCGATGCGGCGGATGACTGGATCGCGCGGGCGGCCGATGGGCGGAGCGTGGTCGTCACCGGCGACATCCTGCTTGCCGAGCGCTGTCTGAAGGCAGGCGCGCGGGTGCTCGGGCACAAGGGGGACGAGTTCACCGCCGCCAGCATCGGCGGCGCCATCGCCACCCGCGCGATTCTGGCCGACCTGCGCGCCGGGATGGACGGACCCACAGGGTCAGCGGGCGGCGGCCCCGCGCCCTTCGGCAAGGCGGACCGCTCGCGGTTTTTGCAGGCGCTCGACCGGGTGATGGTGGCGATGGCGCGCTAGGGCGCCCTCCCTCACCTATTGCGGCTTGCGCAGCGTCAGCTTGATCTCGGTCACCGCCCCGGGGGAGTAGAGGTCGCTCACGCCGACCGCGGTCCAGGTCGGGAAGGGGGCCTTGATGTAGCGGTTCTTGACCGGCAGCAGCGCCTCGACCTGGGCGGCGACCGGGCCCTTGTGGAAGGTGTCGAACACCAGCACGTCGTCCCACGTCGCGCCCAGCCGCCTGATGATCGCATCGAGCCGGGCGAAGGCGCGCTCGTAGCCGGGGGTGAGGCTGTCCTCGCCCGTCGCGGGGCCCGCGACCACGCCCGAGAGGTGGATGGTGTCGCCATGCACCACCGCGTCGGAGAAGCCCGCCATCTCCTGGAAGGCGCGGCCCTCGGCGCTTTCGGGCATGAGGGTCTGCTTGGGCTCGCCGGCGTGCGCTGCGGCGGCGGCGGTCAGCGCGAGCGCGGCGGCGGCGGCGCGGATGGTGGCGTGGTGCATGCTCTGTCCTCCCCTATAGAGGGAGGAAGGTACCCACCCCCGACCCCTCCCGCAAGCGGGAGGGGAGCCAGGGTGCCTCAATCGTGCTCGCGGTCGCCTGCGCCGACGTAGAGCTGGTTGCCGACCTCGCGGAACTTTGCGCTCATCTCGGCCATGCCCTTTTCCGCCTCGTCCTCGCTGGCGACGAAGGTTTCGATGCCGGCGTTCTGCTTCGCCGCGAAGTCGCGCACTTCCTGCGTGATCTTCATCGAGCAGAACTTGGGCCCGCACATCGAGCAGAAATGCGCCGACTTCGCGCCTTCGGCCGGGAGCGTCTGGTCGTGGTACTGCTCGGCGGTTTCGGGGTCGAGGCTGAGGTTGAACTGGTCGCGCCAGCGGAACTCGAAGCGGGCCTTGGAGAGCGCATCGTCGCGCACCTGTGCGGCGGGGTGGCCCTTGGCGAGGTCGGCGGCGTGGGCGGCGAGCTTGTAGGTGACCACGCCCACCTTCACATCGTCGCGGTCGGGCAGGCCGAGGTGCTCCTTCGGCGTCACGTAGCAGAGCATCGCGGTGCCATACCACCCGATCTGCGCCGCGCCGATGCCGCTGGTGATGTGGTCGTAGCCCGGCGCGATGTCGGTCACGAGCGGCCCGAGGGTGTAGAACGGCGCCTCGCCGCAGGCTTCGAGCTGCTTTTCCATGTTCTGCTTGATCTTGTGCATCGGCACGTGGCCGGGGCCTTCGATCATGACCTGCACGTCCTGCGCCCAGGCGCGCTTGGTGAGTTCGCCCAGAGTGTAGAGCTCGGCGAATTGGGCTTCGTCATTGGCGTCGGCGATCGAGCCGGGGCGCAACCCGTCGCCCAGCGAATAGGCGATGTCGTAGGCCTTCATGATCTCGGTGATCTCGTCGAAATGCTCGTAGAGGAAGGACTCCTTGTGGTGGGCGAGGCACCACTTGGCCATGATCGAGCCGCCGCGGCTGACGATCCCGGTGACGCGCTTGGCGGTGAGCGGGATGTAGGGCAGGCGCACGCCGGCGTGGATGGTGAAGTAGTCGACGCCCTGTTCGGCCTGCTCGATCAGCGTGTCGCGGAAGATTTCCCAGGTGAGCTCCTCGGCGATGCCGCCGACCTTCTCGAGCGCCTGATAGATCGGCACGGTGCCCACGGGGACGGCGGAGTTGCGGATGATCCATTCGCGGGTGTCGTGGATGTTGCGCCCGGTCGAGAGGTCCATGATCGTGTCCGCGCCCCAGCGGGTCGCCCAGACCATCTTGTCGACTTCCTGCGCGACGTCCGACGCCACCGCGGAGTTGCCGATATTGGCGTTGATCTTGACGAGGAAATTGCGCCCGATCGCCATCGGCTCGCTCTCGGGGTGGTTGATGTTGGAGGGGATGATCGCCCGCCCCCGCGCGACTTCGCTGCGGACGAATTCCGGCGTGATGACATCGGGGATCTCCGCACCCCAGCTCTCGCCGTCACGGATCAGATCGGCGGCGATTTCGCGCCCGAGGTTCTCGCGCTCGGCGACATATTCCATCTCGGGCGTGATGATCCCGCGGCGGGCATAGTGCATCTGGCTGACGTTCATGCCCGGCTTGGCCCTGAGGGGGCGCTTCACGGTGTTGGGGAACTGCGGAACGCCGCCCGAGCGGTCGGGGCCGAGGCGGCCATTGTCCTCCGGCTTCACCTCGCGGCCCTGATAATCCTCGACATCCCCGCGCGCGAGGATCCAGTCGCGGCGCAGCGGGGCGAGCCCGGCGCTGATGTCGATGCGGGCGTCGGGGTCGGTGTAGGGGCCCGAGGTGTCATAGACCCGCACGGAGGGCTCGCCGCCCTCGAGATCGATCTCGCGCATCGCGACGCGGATGCCCGAGCCGGTGCGCGCGCCGACGTAAACCTTGCGGCTCCCGCGAATGGGGCCGGTGGTGACGCCGATTTCGACGGGGCTGTTGATGTCGGCCATGGTCTCTCTCCATTGCGGAGGACAAGCGGACCTGCGGCACGGTGACCAGCCCACTCCCTCCGCCTGTGTTAACAGGTTCAGGTTCGACGGGTCGGGCGGTGCTATCCGCCCCTCTCAGCCAAGCGGCTCCCCGGGGATGGTTCTGCATTAGAGGCTGATTGCGGCCATGTCGAGGCGGTTGCTGGCGAGCGGCGCCTTCACTTTCCACGCTGGAAAATTATCACTTGCCGAATCGGAAAGTGACGCCTAACCCTCTTTCCATCATGGAAAGTGACGAGCAGCGGCCCTCGGCCAGCCTTCACAGCGAGGAGCATAGCGTGACCGACATCGACGAAGCCCGCGCCGCGATGGCCGAAATCCGCGCCACAGAGCAGCGCCTCTCGCAGCGGATGCAATGGCCGTTCTGGCGGCATCTGGCGGCAGGACTGGCAATGGGCGTGCTGATGGTCGGGCAGACCCTCGGCGACGGAGCGTCGATCTTCGCGAGCTTCGGCGTGATCCTCCTCGCCCTCTACCTCAGAAACCACGACATGAAGCGATACGGCATGTTCGTCAGCGGGTGGGCACGGGGCCGGACAATGTGGATATCCTTTGCCCTTCTCGCCCTGGCGGTGGCCGCGTGTCTTTATGTGCGGCTGGGCATGGCCGAGCCGCAGCGCGAACAGCCGGTGTTCTGGGTGCTGCTGGCGGTGACGGTCGCAGGCACCACGGCGGCGAGCTACCTCTGGCAGGTCGTCTACCAGCGCGAATTGCGAGGCAAGGCGCAGTGACGGGCACGATCGACACGGTCCTCCACGCGCCCGCAAGGCTGCAGATCGCAGCGGTGCTGGCGCGGGTCGAGGAGGTGGAGTTCGCGACCTTGCGCGACATTACGCAGGTCAGCGATTCGGTGCTCTCCAAGCACCTCGCGGCGCTGGGAGAAGCGGGCTATGTGACCTTGCGCAAGGCGGCGCAGGGTGGCCGTCAGCGCACCTGGGCCGCCTTCACGCCGCAGGGTGCCCGGGCCTTCAAGGCGCATATGGCAGCTCTGCAGGCGCTGGTTGAAAGCGCGCAGCGGGCTCTGGGCTAAAGCAATTGCGCGGGGGGGCGTAACCCCGCCATGCGGGCTGGCCCCAGCGCCATGACCAGCGCCCCTGCCCCAATCAATCGTCCTTCGCCAGCCCCAGCAGGCACAGCGCCAGCAGCAGCGTCGCCAGCACGCCTGTGCCGCCTGCAAGCGGCACGCCCGCGATCAGGTCACCGCCCGCCACGATCTTCCCGCCGTTGGCGATGATCGCAAGGCCGCCGAACAGCACGCTCGCTCCGCCCAGCAGCTTGTTGCCGCGTGCGGTCAGGCTCAGGCCTGCAACCAGCGCGGCAAGGCCAAGCAGCAGCTTGGCGGCGTTGTAGACGAAAAACGAAAAGGCGACGATCGCGCCCGCGAGCGGGGCGAGCGCCGGGTCGGCCTTGGCGGCATCGCCGAAGGGGCCGAACAGCGTCAGCCCGACGCCGACCTGCACCACGTTGAGTGCGGCGCTGAAGGCGATGGCGGAGAACGCCAGCGTCAGCCCCTTGGACCAAACCATTGCCGTTCCGGCAAGCGCCGCGAGGATCGCGAACAGCACGCCCTCGCTCCCCCAAAGGATCTGGCGCGGCACGTCCATCTTGGCGATGAAAAGCGCGGTGTAGACCGCTTGCGACAGCGCCGCGACGAGCAGCAGGAGCGCGATGGCGCGGACGGTGCTCTGGTGTGTGACAGTCATGAGATGGTGACCCCCTTGTAAGCATGACGACTGTTTGCGGCCAGTTCGCTGCCGCTCGCGGCAAGGTTACAGGAGGCGCGGCGCGCTTCCTTTCGGATTCCTCACGCCTTGCGCAACGCGCGCCCGTCAGGAGCGGCGTGGCCGGGCGCCTGCCCCGCCGCCTCGCCGCGCCCCCCGGCCCAGCGCAACACCGCGCGGTTGGCGGGCTTTTCGAAGAAGGTGAAGGACAGCCAGCCTGCGGTGCAGCACAGCGCGAGGTAGGCGAGCAGCATGGCCGGCTGGCGCCACACCTCCGCCGGGATGCCAAGCCACGCGCACAGCAGCAACACCGCGATCTGCAGCGGCACGTTCCACAGGTAGATGCCGTAGGTGCTGTCGCCGATGAAGCGGACATGCCGCAGGCGCGCGCCCCATGGGCCGAGGTCGATCAGGGCCGCGCCCCCGACCAGCAGAATCGCGAAGGGCAGGAAGAAGTTGCCGATCCGGAAGTCCCCGGCAAGGATTGGCAGCGCCAGGCACACGGCGGCCATGAGCGCGACGATCACCCCCAGATCGCGAACCGCCCGGGCGTGGTGGGCGGCGACGTGGTAGAGCGCGCAGCCGATGAAGAAATACTGCGCGCACTGCCAGATGAAGTGCGCGCCCAGCTCCAGCCGCAGCATCAGCCCGGCGGCCACGATCATGAGCAGCGGCCCGGCCAGCCCGCGGCTAAGCAGCGGCTTGGAGACCAGCCAGAACAGCAAGTAGATCAGCATCTCGACCGACACCGACCAGATCGGGGCATTGAACGACTTGCCCTGCTCGAGTCCCCAGTATGAGGCGAGGAACAGGTTGAGGACGAAGTGCCAGGCATCGTTGTTGCCGACGATCAGCGAAGTGCCCAGCTGGCTGATGGCGATGAGCTGGAGGCCTGCGACGAAGAGCAGTGTCAGCAAATGCAGCGGATAGAGCCGCGCGATGCGCCGGATCAGGAACGCGCCGCCGGGCGTCGCCTTGCCCGCATAGACCTTGGCGAAGACGAAGCCGGAGATCATCCAGAACACCTGCACTGCCCAGTTGCCGTAGACGTAGAACGGCCACAGCCACTCATAGAGCGGCAGGACCCCCGCCATGGCGCTGGCGTCGATGTCGAAGGTGCCCGGCGGGTACTGCATCTGCCGGTAGTGGTTGAGCAGCACCGTCACGGCCGCAAAGCCGCGCAGCACGTCGACCGCGTGGAAGTGCTCCGGTTCACGGGGCTGGGGCGCGGTGGCAGGCATTGCCCTGCCATAGCGCCCAAGGGTTAAAGCCTAGTCGATGCCGCCTATTCGATGACCCGCCCGCGAACCATCACGAAGTCGACCTTCTCGAGCACGCTCACATCCCTGAGCGGATTGCCCGCGACCGCGATGATGTCGGCCGAGAAGCCGGGTGCGAGCTTGCCGATCTGGCTCTCCATGCCGAGCACCTTGGCCGCGACCGTGGTGGCGCTGGCGAGCACCTCGCGGTCGGACATGCCCTGCTTCTTCATCAGCGCCAGCTCCTCGGCGTTGCGGCCGTGCTGATAGACGCCGGCATCAGTGCCGAAGGCGACGGTGACGCCATACTGGCGCGCGCGGGCAACCAGCGAGGCCATCAGCGGCTGCACGGCACGGATCTTGTTCTCGACCACGGGGGTGTAGATGCCCTTGCCCAGCCCTTCGGAGACGCCCTCCAGCGCCATCAGGGTCGGCACCAGCACCACGCCGCGCTCGCGCATGGCCTTTGCCGCCGCCTCGTCGAGATAGGTGCCGTGCTCGATCGTGTCGATCCCGGCCTCGGCCGCCTGCTGGATGCCGCGCGCGCCGTGGGCGTGGGCCATGACCTTGAGGCCCAGCGAATGCGCGGTGTCGGCGATGGCCTTCATTTCCTCAGGCGTGAAATGCGCCTCGAGCCCGCGGCCCTGCTGGCTGAGCACGCCGCCGGTCGCGGTGATCTTGATGATGTCCGCGCCGTTCTGGCTGGCGAGCCGCACCTTGGCGGCGCACTCCACCGGGCCGGTGCAGTTGTAGCCGGTGTCGAGCAGCGCGTTGACCTCGGGCCGGAAGCCGTTGGTGTCGGCATGGCCGCCGATGATCGCCAGCGCGGGGCCGGCAGCGATGATGCGCGGGCCCGGAATGATGCCCTCGGCGGTGCCGCGCCGCAGCGAGAAGGCGGTCTCCTGCCCGCTTCCGGCCTCGCGCACCGTGGTGAAGCCGGCGAGCGCGGTGAGGCGCGCGTTCTTGGCGCCGACCACGACGCCCCATTCGTCGGGCTCGGTCGCCTCCTTCCAGAAATCCCCGCCCGGATCGCCGGTGAGGTGGGTGTGGAGATCGATCAGACCGGGGAGGACGGTGTGGCTCTTGAGGTCAATCTCGCGGTCGGCCTTTGCCGTGTGACCGGGGGTGATCGCAACGATCTTGCCGTCCTCGACGATGATCGTCGCCGGACCGCTCGCCTCGCCCGAAGCATCGGCGATGACGCTC
Source organism: Erythrobacter donghaensis (assembly GCF_001557325.1). Classification (GTDB taxonomy): domain Bacteria; phylum Pseudomonadota; class Alphaproteobacteria; order Sphingomonadales; family Sphingomonadaceae; genus Erythrobacter; species Erythrobacter donghaensis_B. Next base: position 1,445 of record NZ_LSJS01000126.1, on the reverse strand, counting down.
CCCGCACGGATCGCGACCCTTTCGGCGAGCAGCGGCCCTCCGGCGAGTGCTGCGGCGACCATGGCTGCGCCTGCGACCAACTGCCCACGAAATGCCCGCATGACGCCAACCTCCCCTGTCCAAATTCTGCCGGCAGCGTGATGCTACGCGGCTTGGCCCATGGCAAGCCCCGTCGGGCAATTCAGGCGACGTTCAGCAACGAATCGCGACTAAGACCATGAATTACCACGAGGGTTACGATGCTCGCGTTCCGCACATATCTTCTGGCTGGCCTGGCGCTGGCGCTTGGTCCGGCCGCATCGCTGACGGCGCAGGTCAGCACCCCCGAAGCGCCTCCCGCCGAGGCGATCGAGAACGAGATCATTGTCGAAGGTTATACCGAAAAGGAAGTGCGCACCTTCCTGTGGCGATCCATCATCCCGACCGGGCGTGTCATCGCCAAGCGCAATGGCCCGGTTTGCGTGGGGATCGACAATGGGCCCTCCGAACTGAGCGAGCCTTTGAAAGCGCGGATCGAGAGCAACCTCGAGATGCTCGGGATCGAGCGCGACACGCCGGGCTGCAAGGTCAACGCCGTCATCGTGTTCGATCGTGACGCACACCGCTTAGTCAACGCGCTGTCGCGATACAAAGGCGGCGCAGCTTTTCATGCACTCTATCTGCCGGAAATGCGACGCCTCATCGAACCGGCGCGCCCGGTCTACAACTGGCACTACGTGAATCTGGAGATAATCCAGGCGCTTTTGGGAACCAACCAGCCCCTGTCGCGGCAGGGTGCCAGTGGCGGGCGGGGATTTCAGGCCGTCAACTTCGATGGCGTGGCCGGATCACGTCTGGCGCTCTACGCAGAGCCGGCCCAGATCAGCAAGTCCTTCTCGGTGGTCGATATCGACACGATCGACGGCATCACCATCGAACAGCTCGGCGATTACCTGACAATGCAGATGCTGGTGGAGTTTCGTCCGGATGCAAAGGGCTGGATTCCGGCGGACTCCATCCTCAACCTGTTCACACCCTCCGGCGCCAATCCCGATGCTCCGGCCGAGATGTCGGCGCTCGACCGCATCATCGTGCGCGAGATGTACAAGAACAGGGGCAATTATGGGACCGGCGCGATCCGGAACTCGATCGCGCGCGCGTCGGTCCGGGAGCTGGAGCTGGCAGGGGCGCTGCGTGCAAAACGGTGATCGCGCGGGAAGGCGCCTCGCGCCCGCCCCCGTAAAGGCGCCATCACCGGCGCGCCAGATGCCCGCATGATGCCCGTCCCCCCTCGTCTGCGTTCCATCGAAAGAGTGATGCTGCGTGCGCTCGCGCATGGCAGACCCCGGCCCGCAACACAGGGCACCAAGCGAGACCAATCGCCATCACGGCGATGATTTTCATGAGGCATGAGATGGCAGGTTTGCGCATACACCTTCTCGCCGGCCTCGCGCTGGCGCTTGTCC
>NZ_LSJS01000125.1 GCF_001557325.1 Erythrobacter donghaensis | reverse complement strand
CACCGTGTTCCCGAATTAAGCCCTCTCGGGCACCGGCGCGATCTGTTGACAACGGTCTTCAACCGTTGACGTTGATCCACTAGTCGAAAGTCGCCCGAAAGCCAATCCCTTAACGACTGACATCGGAACGACGCCAAGCCTCAACGATGGCAGGGTTTTCAAGCAACCGTTCCACCGCATCCACATTATAGGTCGCGAGCGAAATGAGGTTGTCCCCTCGGCGTATTTTGGATGTCCCGGAAATTTGCAGTCGGCCATCTTTCGACCACCGGTTGCGTTCGGCGGGGGTGAGCGACAACAGCTTCTCAATCTGCTTGAGACTAGATATTGTTGACATCAAGCAGCAGGAAGCAGCCCGTGGCCCTCGCCATTTCGGCGATGAATTCCCATTCCATCATCTCGTCTTCGGGGAAGGTCAGATAGCTTGAAGGGTTCTCGATCAGCATCGCCCGACCAAGCGCGTCCTGCGCGTGGTCGATATTGTCGCACACGACCTGCAAAGCCTCCTGCGTGAACGGCATCGGCAGCAGATCATGGCTGTTGTGCGCGCTGGTGCGGGTCCAGCACAGATGGTCGGACACCCACAGCGGCTGAGTCCGCTCGGCAAGGCTGCGCAGCCGCGCGAGATAATCGCGGTCAAGCCCCTGCGCCGATCCGATCGACATCGATACGCCGTGCAGGATCACGGGGTGCTTTTCGCGCACCCGCTCCAGCGTCGCCAGCGGGCGGCCGCCGTCAACCATGAAATTTTCGGAAATCACCTCGACAAAATCGACCGGCACTTCGCCATCGAGAAAGTCGGCATAATGTTCGCGTCGCAAGCCCAGGCCGAAACCGGAGAACGATGGAATGGCGGTGGGCATGGAGTTCCGGGCTTTCGAACAGGAAGGCATGGCCCGGCGCTGGCTTGTATCGGGTCGAAACAAGCACGCCGGGCCGTGCCAGGCAGAAATCAGGCGCCGATGTCGCCGATCGTGCCGCCCTTGGTGAGGCATTCGCCCGCCTTCATCGCCTTGAAGCCGTGGCCCTTGCAGGCGTTCTGGCCCTTGCAGGCGTTTTCGGCGGTCGCGCAGTCAGAATTGCCCTTGCAGCTGTGGACGCCGTAGCAATGCACGGTGTCGTCACCGCTGACCGCTGCACCCTTGCTCCCGGCGGGGGCATCGGCGGCGAAAGCGGCAGCGGACGAAAGCGCCATGACGGCGGCGGCGGCGGCGAATGCGGACTTCTTGTTCATGATCATTGCTTTTCTCCCTCAAGGATGAGTGCCCCATGGCACGGGCTTTTTCGGGAGCAGCCAATCAAAGGTTACATCTCGAAAGCTTTTTATCCCGCTTGTAACAACCTGGTCCCCGGCACCGAAACAATGGCCAGTCCAGCAGCAATGCAAGAGACTTTGCCATACCTTCAATGCCAAACCATTATCCGGGAGCCTTATATGAACAATGCCACTTTCGCCCGCGCCGCCAGCCTCGCGCTCGCCGCCGGGATCACTGCGGGTCTCGCCGCCACTGCCCCTGCCACCGCCCAGAGCAAGCCGGCGATGGAAAAGTGCTACGGCATCGCCAAGGCGGGCCAGAACGATTGCGCTGCGGGCCCCGGCACCAGCTGCTCGGGCACCTCGACCCGCGACTATCAGGGCAACGCCTGGAAGCTCGTCGCCAAGGGCACCTGCGTGACGACCAAGACCCCCAAGGGCAATGGCTCGCTCACGCCGATCCAGCGCTGACCTGACCGGGCGGGGCACCTTCCATGCGGAGCATCCTTTCGGCCTATGACCGGGTCGTGCAGTGGCTTGCGGGCCAATGGGTGGAAAGCGGCGCCCTGCTGCTCACCCGCCTTGCCCTCGCGGGCGTCTTCTGGCGCTCGGGCAGGACCAAGGTGGTCGAGGGCAGCTGGCTGACCGTCGATGAGACGCAATACTTCCTGTTCGAGGAATTCGGTCTGCCCGTCTCCCCCGAGCTCGTGGTGCCGGTCACGGTCTATGCCGAATTCCTGCTGCCGATCCTCGTTGCCTTCGGGCTGCTGACCCGGCTGTCGGCACTGGGGTTGCTGGTGATGACACTGGTGATCCAGCTGCTGATCTTCCCCGAAGCCTGGTGGCCGACCCACAGCCTGTGGGCGGCGATGGCGCTGGTGCTGGTCAGCCGGGGCGGCGGAATGGTGTCGCTCGATGCTGTTCTGGCGCGGTTGCGCAAATAAAGAAATAATAAGGGCGCGGGGCCGACCCTCGGGTTGGCAAAAAAGGAAAACCCCGGCGGAGCGATCCGCCGGGGTTTTCTTTCTGCTTGTGCTTCGATCAGGCCGCCTCGGGCAAAGCCCGAGGCGTCAGACGGGGCGCGAGGCGCCCCGCTGGCCGGCCTGCGGCGTGGACGGGTCAACCGTGGCTGGCCCGCCCGCCTTAGGCTCAGAAACCCATCCCGCCCATGTCGGGCATCGCGGGGGCGGCCGGCTTGTCTTCCGGACGCTCGACGATCGCCGCTTCGGTGGTGATCAGCAGGCCTGCAACCGAGGCCGCATCCTGCAGCGCGGTGCGCACGACCTTGGTCGGGTCGATCACGCCGGCCTTGACCAGGTTTTCGTAGACGTCGGTCGCAGCGTTGAAGCCCTGCGTTTCGTCATTCTCGCGCAGCAGGTTGCCCGCGACCACCGCGCCATCATGACCGGCGTTCTGGGCGATCTGCTTGATCGGCGAGGTGATCGCCTTGCGGATGATGTCGATCCCGCGGGTCTGGTCTTCGTTCGCGCCCTTCAGCCCGTCGAGCGCCTTGGTGGCGTAGAGCAGCGCCGTGCCGCCGCCGGGGACGATGCCTTCCTCAGGGACCGTGATGTATCGACAAGGCGTTACATCACAACGGTTTGCTGCCCTGATTCGCGAATTCGATACCGTCAAAAATACCGTTTCGCGCTTCGGCTTGGCCCTCGATCAGAACTCAACCGCTGCTGACCGTGTTTCGATGCTCACCGACCTTCCTTATGGTTGGTGGCCCGTGCATTGGCCAGAAGGGCTTTGAGCGCATCGACCGTCACCAAGGTGCACCTGCCGATCTTGATCGTTTCCAGGTCGCCCGAGGCGATCAACTCGTAGAGCTTCGACCGGCCTATTCCGGTCATCCGCACGGCATCGGGAATCCGGACGGCGAGCGGCTCTGCGCCGTTGGTCCTGGTTGCCTCGGGGCGACGATCGAACGGGAGCGCCAGCTGCTCGTCGCTGGCAGGCGACTTGGCTCCCCGGCGCTTCATTCTCCATGCTCCTGCGCAAGCTTGTCGAGCTGCCGCTTATGCGCCTCATGCACCTTCGTGCGGAGTGTGGCATCGGGATGGGCTAGCAGAAGGCCATCGAGAGCGCACATGATGAAGACGATCCGGCGCTTGATGAACTCGGCGTTCTGCCTCGCCTCCTCACGCAGCTCTTGTCCCTGGAACAAATCCGTGACGATGGCGCCGATCCACTGGCTGCGGCTCTGTTTGGCGCGGTTGGCTTCATCCTGAACCCAAGCCGCGACGTGCTTGGGCAGGTAGGTTTGGATGGAAACATTACGTGTCATACGGGACTCCATGTGCTGGTGCCTTAGGCCGTGTTGACAAAAGACTTGAGCCATAGGCGGGTGGCGGCGAGGTTGAGGAAGCTTTCGAAGGATAGGACGGTCTTGTCGTAGCGGGTGGCGATGCGGCGCTGCTGCTTGAGCTTGCCGAACATGCGCTCGACGCGGTTGCGGTCTCGGTAGCGGCGATAGTCGGGATGCTCGGGCACCTTGCGGTTCGAACGGGGTGGGATGATTGGCAGGATACCCCGGATCAGCAAGCTCTCCCGGAAGCGGTCACCGTCATAGCCCTTGTCTGCCAGCAGCGCCTTGGGCGCTGCGATGGGTATCTCCATGAGCGGCTCAGCAGCGGTGTAATCGGAGACCTCGCCGCCGGTCAGGATGAAGCCGAGAGGCAGTCCTTGATTGTCGCATCGGGCGTGGATTTTGCTCGTAAAGCCGCCGCGTGATCGACCAAGAGCGTTCGCACAAGCCCCCCTTTTCCGCCCGCTGCCGAGACGTGGCCGCGAACGGATGTGCTGTCGATCATGTGCTGCCAGTCGTCGGTCAGTCCCAGGTCGACCAGCGTTTGAAGCAGCGCATCCCAGACGCCCTGTTCGGCCCAGCGCCGGAACCGGACATAAACCGAGTTCCACTTGCCGTATCGCTCGTGCATATCGCGCCAGGGGCAGCCGACCCTCAGCACGTAGAGCATGCCGTTGAGGAAGCGCCGGTTATCGCCCGCCGGTCGCGCCCAGCGACCTCGCTCAGGCGGCAGCAGCGGCCCAATCAGCTCCCATTCCGCATCCGACAAGTCCCCACGACCCATGACTGCTCCTCAAAAAGCAGTCTTGAATCAGAAGTCGGGACGAATGGGAATCCCTTTTGTCAACGCGGCCTAAGGGGTTTCGAAGCGATCCGGCGGAGCCTGTCGCGAAGCTCATCGACAAGCATTTCAGCAGAGCCCAACTGATCGGGTTGAAATCTGCAAACTCTTCCGGGTTTGTCGATTGCGCTGCCACTCTTCGCCATGAGTAGCCGCATGGTAGCGTCGCGCTCGCCCTTATGGACCACAAGGCCAATCGGCATCGGCCCATCGAGGTCTACCTCTACGACCAAATGGTCATTGTCTTTCTTGAGGGTGACCAAGCGGCGGATGGCCATAAGGTTAGGCATTATATGACATTTGCATTGCAGGTGTCTCCGGTCCGGACGCCACGAACCAAGACCAAGTCGCCACGTGAGGTGGTCAGCAGCTTTCTCTTGGCGCGCGCCCGCAACGCCGGGGCCGCTGAAAGACCCAGTCACATCGATTCGTCGCTCAGACGGAGGTTTACCGTGCCATGGCCATCCCCTGGACCGCAGCAAGAGCGACCAAGCGCCGGCAGGTCTCCTGGCTCGCGGGTCACAGCTTGATGCACGGCCTTCCCAGGCCCCGCATGACTTAGCGTCCGGCCCAGTGGCTGCTCCCGCCCGAAGGGGGAAGCGATGTGCATCGCGCTCGCCGCTTACAGTTGCAGGGAC
>NZ_LSJS01000124.1 GCF_001557325.1 Erythrobacter donghaensis | reverse complement strand
ACACCGGATTCTCATCTTGATTGTCGCGCATTCTCATTCTGATTGTCGCGCGACATTCACCGCTATACGCGCCGTAGGGGGGCTCCCCGAGTCACCTTCTGTGGCCCTGCCGAGGACCGGCGCGTTCGGGTCTGCGCTCTGCTCCACGCGATCGGGGGCGGTGTGTGGGGCTGGCGGTTTGCCACCGGCAGGGTGTGGTCCTGCCGAGGACCGGCGCGTCCGGCTCTCCCCGCTGTTCC
>NZ_LSJS01000123.1 GCF_001557325.1 Erythrobacter donghaensis | reverse complement strand
TCGCCCTGTGCGCGATGCTGGGATTTCGCTTCTGCCCGCGCCTGCGCGACTTTCCAGACCGGCGCCTCGCGCCGATCGCGCCGGTTAAGGCCTATCCGGCCATCGCCCCGCTAATGGGCAAGCGTATCCGCACCGACATCATCGCTGAACAATGGGATGACGTGCTGCGCCTCGTCGGCTCGATCAAGGCCGGCCATGTCGCGCCATCGGTCATGCTGCGAAAGCTCGCCGCGTACGAACGGCAGAACCAACTCGACGTCGCGCTACAGGAAATCGGCAAGATCGAGCGAACCCTGTTCATGCTGGACTGGCTGGAAAATCCCGATCTGCGCCAGCGATGCCATGCTGGTCTCAACAACAGCGAACAACGCCATGCCCTGACGCAGGCAATCTACACCTTCCGCCAAGGCCGGATCATCGACCGCAGCCATGAGGCGCAACAATATCGGGCATCCGGCCTCAATCTAGTCATCGCCGCGATCGTCTACTGGAACACGATCTACATGGATGCTGCCGCCCAGCATCTACGATCAACCTCGGTCGCGGTGCCTGATTATCTGCTCGCCCATACGTCCCCCGTGGGTTGGGAGCATATTGCCTTCTCCGGCGATTTCCTCTGGGATCGCGCAGCCGCTTCCGCTGGCCGCAAGGCCCTCAATCTCCCGCCGGATAGCCGCGTCGCATAAGCGTTCGCTGATTGTTCGCCCTTAGCGTTGTTTAGCGTACCATCCACGCTATGCCCTCTGAGAGGCTCGGCTCCTATCCGCGCGCGAACGGGCTGGCCTTGGCTCTACGCGAGATCGGACGGGTCGAGCGCACTTTGTTCACGCTGGACTGGATCGAAAACCCCGAAGAACGTCGCCGCGCGACCCAGGAGCTCAACAAAGGCGAAGCCGAAAACGCCTTGAAGAGAGCGATCTTCTTCCACCGACTTGGCCGCCTGCGCGATCACGGGATTCAATCGCAAAGTCATCGTGCCAGCGCGCTCAACCTCGTTGCCGGCGCGATCGTGCTGTGGAACACGACCTATCTGGAAGCCGCACTTCGGCAACGCGAACTCAACGGATATTTAGTGCCCAACGAATTTTTGCGCCATCTCTCGCCGCTCGGTTGGCAACACATAAACCTGACCGGCGACTACCTTTGGACAGACATTCCCCCTCTCGCCGGTGGCATGCGCCCACTCCGCAACATGCCTTCCCCACCGGCGCCGCAGATTCCTTAGACCCCATGACTGCCAGAGCCTCGGAGGCTCGAATCTGAGATGCTGATGATGGATTTGTCAGCAGCGGAGACGAGTCATGACGGAGACGGTGAAATACGTTGGTCTGGACGTGCATAAGGAAACCATTGCGGTCGCTGTTGCCG
>NZ_LSJS01000012.1 GCF_001557325.1 Erythrobacter donghaensis | reverse complement strand
ACCGCGCGAAGCCGATGCGGACGCCATGTCCGCAAGGCCAGCAAGGGACTGCCGGTGCCCGCGCGCTGACGGTCGACCCGAGCCCGGCCGACGACGGCCGGTCCGACCTCGGATCACGCGCGGCGGCAGGCGCGGCGGCGATGCCAGCGAGGCACGCATGTGCCGATGCGCTGGCGAGCACCGCCGCGCCGGGATCGAGCGCACGGCAGACCGCGCGAAGCCGATGCGGACGCCATGTCCGCAAGGCCAGCAA
>NZ_LSJS01000122.1 GCF_001557325.1 Erythrobacter donghaensis | reverse complement strand
CGCTCACCCTGCGCATCCGCGACAGCGGCAAGGGCCCACCCGCCCCCGGCCCCGGCTTCGACGTCAAACGCGGGCGCGGCGGGATCCGCGAGATCGAGTTCTACGCCCAGACCCACCAGCTGATCCACGGCGGGCGCGATGCCTCGCTGCGGGTCAGGGGCACGCGCGCAGGCCTCGATGCGCTGGCGGCCGCGGGGTGGATCACGGCGGAGAACGCGCAGGTGCTCGGCGCGGCCTATGACCGCCTGCGTGCGGTCGAGCACCGGTTGCAGATGGTCCACGACCGCCAGACCCACGCGCTGCCCGAAGGCGCGGCACTCGACAATGTCGCGCGGCTCGACGGCCTGGCGGACGGCGCGGCGCTGGTCGCCGAGCTGACCGAACTGACCGGCGCGAGCGCGCGCATCTACGAGGAACTGATCGGCCGCGCCGAGCCTGCCCCGGCCGCCGCCGTCATGCCGGTGAGCGCGCTGGCGGCGAGCCTTGCGCAGTGGGGCTTGCCCGATCCGCGCATCCTCGCCGAGCGGATCGAGGCCTGGCGCGACGGGCGCTTCGCCGCGATCCGCTCTCCGCAGGCGGTCGAGGCGTGGGAACGGCTCGCCCCGGCGCTGCTCGAGGCGATCGCGCAGAGCGACGATCCGATGCGCGCGATCACCCGGTGGGAGCGGATCATCGAGAGCGTGCCCTCGGCGATCACCACCTTCCGCCTGCTCGACGCGCGCCCCGATCTGACCAGCCGCCTGGTCGCCGCGCTCACCCTCGCGCCTGTCCTGTCGGACGAATTGGCGCGCAAGCCCGAGCTGCTCGACACGCTGATCGACAAGGACGCGCTCGACCTGCCTGGCGAAACGCCCGCGATCGTGGCGCGGATGCGGGGCGCGGCGGTGCGCGAGGACTACGAGGCGCTGCTCGATGCGATCCGGATCGTGACGGGCGAGATCCGCTTCGCGCTCGGCATCCAGCTGATCGAGGGGCTGGCCGACCCGCTCGCCATCGCCCGCGCGCTCTCGCGCACCGCCGAGGCGGCGATGCAGCTGGCGGCCGAGGCGACGGCGGAAGAATTTTCCGCCAAGCACGGGCGCATCGCGGGGAGCGAGCTCTTGATCCTCGGCCTCGGAAGGCTCGGCGGGGGCGCGCTGACCCATGCGAGCGATCTCGACATCGTCTACCTGTTCACCGGCGATTTCGCCGCGCAGTCCGACGGCGCGCGGCCGCTGGGCGCGACGACGTACTACAACCGTCTCGCCAGCCGGGTCAGCGCCGCGCTGTCGGTGCCGACCGCGCAGGGCGCGCTCTACGAGGTCGACACAAGGCTGAGGCCGCAGGGCAACCAGGGCCCGCTGGCGGTGAGCTGCGAGGCTTTCGGCAAATACCAGCGCGAGGCGGCGTGGACGTGGGAGCACATGGCGCTCGCCCGGGCGCGGGTGCTCTACGGCTCGCCGCGCGCGCGGGCGCAGCTCGAGGCGGTGCTCGCCGAGGTGCTGGGCGCCCCGCGCGACCGCGCGGCGCTGCGCGAGGCGGTGCTGGGGATGCGCGCCGAAATGGCAAAGCACAAGCGCCCCACCGGCCCGGTCGATGCGAAGCTGGTGCGCGGGGGCCTCGTCGATATCGAGTTTCTGTTGCACTACCTCCAGCTGAAGGGCGAGACGGCAGACGGGCGCCCGCTGGCGCAGGCCGCGCCGGACGCGCTTTCCCCCGATCTCGAGGTGGCGCTCGCAGGGCTGGCAGCTGCGGGGCTGGTGCCTGCCGACCTTGCGCAGCCCCACGCGCTGATGAGCCGGATGCTGGTTGCCGGACGCCTGCTCGCCCCCGATGGCCGCGAGCCCCCGCCGTCAGGCGCGCGGGCGCTGGCGCGGGCCTGCGGGTTCGATTCCTATGCCGCGCTCGAGGAGGCCTTCGCGCTCGCGCGTCTCAGGGTGGCCGAAGCGTGGAAACAAATCCTCGGGACAGACATTCTCGAAACCGAACAGGAGACCCCGTCATGACCACCTTCCCCGGCGTCGGCGACGCCATCCCCGATATCGCCATGGAAACCCCCGAGGGCGGCAGCGTGAAGCCCTCCGACTTCGCCGGCTCCAAGCTGGTGATCTTCTTCTATCCCAAGGACGACACCCCGGGCTGCACCACCGAGAACAAGGATTTCTCCGCGCTGAAGGCCGAGTTCGAGGCGGCGGGCACGAAGCTGCTCGGCGTTTCCAAGGATCCGGCCAAGAAGCACGCCAGGTTCATCGCCAAGCACGGCCTCACCGCGCCGCTCGCGACCGACGCGGAAGAGGGCGGGTTGTCGGACGCGCTCGGCGTGTGGGCGGAAAAGCAGATGTACGGCAAGACCTACATGGGCATGGTCCGCGCGACCTATCTGGTCGGGCCGGACGGCAAGATCGCGCGGATCTGGGACAAGGTGAAGGTCGCGGGCCACGCCGAGGACGTGCTGGCAGCGGCCAAGGCTCTCTGATTCGCCCGTGACCACCCTCGCCCGCGCCATCCGCGCCGCGCTGCTCACCCCCGAGCCGCGGGCCAAGTGCTTCGCCACCCGTCAGGTCGCGCGCGACTGGCGGGCTGGCAAGTTGGCGTGGGAGTTCGACGTGGCCATGCCGGACCAGCCGGCCTGGCCCGATGCGCCCGAACTGCTCCCGCCCGGCCGGATGCCCAAGCGTCGCAAGGCGGGCAGCGAGCGCGGGCGAATCGCGCTGTGGCATTCGCTGGCGCATATCGAATTCGTCGCGATCGACCTCGCGCTCGACATGGCGGGACGGTTCGGGGCGGAGATGGGCGAGGCGTTCGTCAGCGACTTCCTCGATGTCGCCGCCGACGAGGCGATGCACTTCGCGCTGTTGGAGAGGAAGCTCCGGAACCTCGGCAGCCATTACGGTGCGCTCCCGGCGCATGCCGGGCTGTGGGAGGCCGCCCACGCCACCCGCCACGATGTCGCCGCGCGGCTTGCGGTGGTGCCGATGGTGCTCGAGGCGCGCGGGCTCGACGTGACCCCCGCCACGCGCGAAAGGGTGCAGGCGGCGGGGGACGAGAGCGGCGCGAGAATCCTCACAAGGATACTTGACGACGAAATCCGCCATGTCGCGGCGGGCACCAAGCACTTTCTGCAATGTGCCGAAACGGCGCAGATCGAACCCGAATCCTACTGGCAAGACCTCGTAAAACGGCATTTCCGAGGACAGGTTAAGGCGCCGTTCAACGACTCGGCGCGTCTTGCTGCCGGTTTGTCGCGCGGATTTTACGCAACGATTGCCTATTAACGATCCACCCGGATAACCCTGTTTCAGCGAAAGGCGCGCAGCAGACGTGCCGGAACATTCCTACGGCACCGGCACCAGGCCGGGTCGCAATCGGGACCGGGTCAGTTATATGAATTTTGCCTTCCGCGGAGCGCTGAAGCTGGTTGGGACAACCGCCTGCGCCGTTCTCGTCTCCGCCGCAGCGCCGGCTATGGCCAACACCAATTCGGCCGCATCGACGACGACCACCTCCACCGCCACCGCAGATGTCCTCCAGCCGCTGCGCGAGCAGGGCGAGATCGCCGACAACGGCGATGCCCGCTTCAAGTCGCTGTTCAGCAGCATTACCGCGATCGAGCGCACCGCTCCCACCGTCGGCACCGTCGGATCGCCCGCCGCCTATTCCTCGCCCGTGCCGACCCGCGGCATCTCGGTGCCCTCGCGCATGCCCCTCGAAGGCGCAGCGCTGACCAGCGGCTTCGGGATGCGCACCCACCCGGTGCTCGGCGGCCGCCGCCAGCATGCCGGGATCGATCTCGCCGCGCCGACCGGCACCCCGGTCTATGCCACCGCGGACGGCATCGTCAGCCGCGCCGACTGGTATTCGAGCTACGGCCTGTACATCAGCGTCGAGCACGGCGCCTCGATGCAGACCCGCTACGCCCACCTCTCGCGCCTCGCGGTCGCGGCAGGGGACAGCGTGAAGAAGGGCGACCTCATCGGCTATGTCGGATCGACCGGCCGTTCGACCGGCCCCCACCTCCATTACGAAGTTCGCGTGGAGGGTCTTGCAGTCAATCCGATTCCGTATATGGTGGAGAGCGAAGCACAGCTGGCCTATGCCCGCGATGCGCGCCTCGCCGGAGTGGGCGGCGAATAACCGCCCCACCGGAAGGCACCAGAGGATTGCCCGTGAAACGGGCCGGACATTGGAGAGGGTGTCCGAACATGGGCGGCGGGTTATCCCGCCGCCTTTTTTTGTCTTGGGCTTTCGCCTCTGGGCCACCCCGCCACCGCCCGCCGAGGGGTGACGCGCCTTTTGGGTAGCACTTCGCATACTCTTTTCCCTTGCGAGCGTTCCCGCGCCCGCTAGATTTTCTCCCCGAGAGAATATGTCGGCAGGCCCCGCGCGGGCACCGCCGCTGGGAGAGAGAACAGATGTCGATGCACCCGATCGCGCACGCCGCGGCCCGGCCCGATCATCCGGCAGTCATCATGACCGGCTCGGGCGAAGCGATCACCTATGGCGAAATGGAGGCCGAATCGAACCGCTTCGCCCGCCTGCTGCGCGCCCACGGGATCGGAGCCGGCGATGCCTTCGCGGTGCTGCTCGAGAACCGTATCGAATACTTCACCCTGATCTGGGGCTCGCAGCGGGCGGGCACGATGCTGGTGCCGATCTCCTCGCGCCTGACCGCGCCCGAGGCCGCCTACATCATCCGCGATGCCGAGGCCAAGCTGCTGATCACGAGCGGCTATTTCGCCGCAATGCTCGGCGATATCCGCAAGGAATGCCCGGGCCTCACGGTGCTGGTGATGGATAGCGGGGACGCGGAGGATTTCGCCGCCGCGCTCGCCGCCCAGAGCCCCGACCCCATCCCCGACCAGAGCGCCGGCATGGTGATGCTCTATTCGAGCGGCACCACCGGCCGGCCCAAGGGCATCCGCCCCGCCCCGCCCGCCGA
>NZ_LSJS01000121.1 GCF_001557325.1 Erythrobacter donghaensis | reverse complement strand
TGGCGTTCGCCGCCGACCCCGGCACCAACCGCCACGCCTCCGGCCGTGGTCGGCGTGCCTCCGGTCGCAGGCGGCGCGCCCGAGCTGTCGCCGCCGCCGCCGCAACCGGCCAGCAGCATAGCCAGCGCAAAGGCCGATGCCAGCCGCAGAGCTTTCGATTTCCCATGACCCGAACCCATGATTGTGTCCCCTCCTGCCAACGCGCGAACGGGGTCGAATCTCGGATTTTCACGGATAATTTCAGGTAAACGCGGAAACTTTATGGCAAGAATTCAGAAGCTTGAAAACGGGTCATTAACCACTGAAATGCCTGAAGCATCCGCTCCATGACTGGCCGGAATGGCCACTTGGCGGGGTGGCGGAAAGGATGTTCTTGCAAGCCTCGACGCCGCGCCTGCGCGACTCCGCTACCAATGGTGCGCTCTACCAGCGAACCACAAGGACAAGCCTCGTCCTTCGGTTGCCGCTATCGCACCGCGCTCCACGGTTTCGACAGCAGCCCCGCGCAGTTGATCACCCCCACCAGCGAGTAGGTCTGGGGGAAATTGCCCCACAATTCGCCGGTGTTGTAATCGAGATCCTCGCTCAGCAGCCCCGAGGCGGTGGTGCGGCTGAGCATCGTCGCGAACAGCCCGCGCGCCTCCTCGCTGCGACCGGCGAGGTGGAGCGCCTCGATCAGCCAGAAGGTGCAGACGTTGAAGGCGGTCTCGGGCGGGCCGAAGTCGTCCTCGGCGGCGTAGCGCAGCATGAAATCGCCGCGCCGCAGCTGCTGCTCGACCGCCGCGAAAGTGGCGAGGAAGCGCGGGTTATCGGGCGCGTGGAAGCGCAGTTCGACCATCTGCAGCAGGCTCGCATCGAGGTAGTCGCTCTCGAAGCTCGCGCCGTAATGTCCGCCCCCGCCCGCGTGATCGCCGCCGTCGGGCTTCCAGGCCTCGGCCTCGATCCGGGCGCGGATGGTGTCTGCACGCTCGCGCCACAAAGCCGCGCGGTCCGTTCTGCCCAGCCAGTCCGCCGCCATCGCCAGCCGGTCGCAGGCGGCCCAGCTCATGACGGCCGAATAGGTGTGGACCTCCTGCCGGGTGCGGAACTCCCAGAGCCCTGCGTCGGGCTGGTCGTGCATCGCGAAGGCCAGCTCGCCGACCGTCTCGAGGCTCTCGAAATCGCGCTCGTCCGAGATGCGCAGCAGGCGCTGGTCGATGAAGCCCTGCACCGTGGGCAGCACGATCTGGCCGTAGCAGTCGTGCTGCACCTGGAGGTAGGCGGCATTGCCGACCCTGACCGGCCCCATCCCGCGATAGCCGGCCAGTGCCGGAGCGGTGGTCTCGGTCAGCTCGGCCACCCCCATCACCGAGTAGAGCGGCTGGATCTGCCCGCCCTTGGCCGCGTCGACGATATTCCTGAGATAGGCGAGATATTTTTCGAGCACATCGAGCGCGCCCAAGCGGTTGAGCGCCTGCACGGTGTAATAGGAATCGCGGATCCAGCAGTAGCGGTAATCCCAGTTGCGCTGCGAATGCGGCGCTTCCGGGATCGAGGTGGTGAGCGCGGCGACGATCGCGCCGGTCTCCTCGTGCTGGCAGAGCTTCAGGGTGATAGCGCAGCGGATCACTTCGGCCTGCCATTCGACCGGCGTCGCCAGCCCCCGCACCCAGCGCTGCCAATAGCCGCGGGTGGCCTGTTCGCTGCGACGGATCTCTTCGCGCAGGTTGCCGGTGAAGGGCTCGTCCGGGCCGAGGAAGAAATGCAGGTCCTCCTCCACCCGGAAGCTGCGCGCCTCGAGGATGTAGCCGACCGGCGCATCGGTGCTGAGCCGCAGCGCCTGCGGGCCGACGAGATAGCGGATGTGGTTGGTGCCGTGGGTGGTCTCGACCAACGCCGCGCCGTAATCGCGCATCGGGGTGAGCACCACGCGCAGGCGCGGGCTGCCCGCGACCGGCCGCACGATCCGGCTGATCGCCACCGGACGATACATCCGCCCATGCCGCTCGTGACGCGGGCAGAAGTCGAGCACCTCGACCGCGCTGCCATCCTCGGCCTCCAGCCGGGTGACGAGGATCGGGGTGTTGCGGATGTAGCTCTGGCTGGCGCTGACCTGGCCGACCAGTTCGAACCGCCAGATCCCGGCCTCGCGGTTGGTGCCGTTCATCAGCGCGCAGAACACCGGATCGCCGTCCACCCGCGGCACGCAGGCCCACACGATCGCGCCCTCATGGTCGACGAGCGCGCTGACCTGGCAATTGCCGATGGGCCAGAGTTCGAGATCGGGGGCGTGGGAGGTTGGCGTCACGCCAGGCGGCATAGGGGCATGGCGGGGGAGGTCAAAACCCCGGGGCGCCATCTGCCGCGAAACGTTGCCTTGCGGCGACGGCCCGCCTGAATATGGTGCTGCTGGGGAGGATTGAACTCCCGACCTCACCCTTACCAAGGGTGCGCTCTACCACTGAGCTACAGCAGCGCCGGAAACAGGCGCGCCCTATTGTCGCGCGCCGCCGCTATGTCAAGCGGGCGTTCTTGTCGCGCTACCGCTTTGCTACTTGAGCGGGCGGATTCTTAGCGGCAATGGCTTTCACATGAGTGAAGGCAACGCCAGGAATATGTCGCGTGAAGAGCGGCTCGCGGCCAAGCTGCGCGAGAATTTGCGGCGCAGGAAGGCGCAAGCGCGGGCGGTTGCAGGCGCGGAGGGCGATTCGGATGGTGCGCAGCCCCTTCCCAATCGCCCTCGCGAAAGCTAACGCAGCGCGCTCCCGACGAATTGCCGGAGCCAGCATGCCCAAGCTCATCCTCGTCCGCCACGGCCAGAGCCAGTGGAACCTCGAAAACCGCTTCACCGGCTGGTGGGATGTCGACCTGACCGAGAAGGGCGTGGCCGAGGCGACCGCCGCGGGCGTGCTGCTGCGCGACAAGGGCGTGCTGCCGACCTATGCCTTCACCTCCCTGCAGACCCGCGCGATCCGGACGCTGCACCTGGCGCTGGAAGCGGCGGGGCGGCTGTGGATCCCCGAGGTCAAGGACTGGCGGCTCAACGAGCGGCATTATGGCGGGCTGACGGGCCTCAACAAGGCCGAGACCGCCGCCAAACACGGGGACGAACAGGTCAAGATCTGGCGCCGCAGCTTCGACATTCCCCCGCCGGTGCTGGAAGCGGGGAGCGCGTTCGATCTCGCCGCCGACCCGCGCTATGCCGGGATCGCGATCCCGAACACCGAGAGCCTGAAGCTGACGATTGAGCGCGTGCTGCCCTATTGGGAAAGCACGATCCTCCCCGTCCTCGCGAGCGGCGAGACGGTGATCATCGCCGCGCACGGCAACTCCCTGCGCGCGCTGGTCAAGCACCTCTCGGGGATTTCGGACGCGGACATCACCGATCTCGAGATCCCGACCGGCCAGCCGATCGTCTACGAATTCGAAGGCAGCGCGCCCGTGGGGACCCGCTACTATCTGAAGGACGCCTGATGGAAGCTGCCGGGGGGAAGGTCGCGATCGTGATGGGCAGCCAG
Source organism: Erythrobacter donghaensis (assembly GCF_001557325.1). GTDB lineage: Bacteria > Pseudomonadota > Alphaproteobacteria > Sphingomonadales > Sphingomonadaceae > Erythrobacter > Erythrobacter donghaensis_B. The sequence goes on along the minus strand of NZ_LSJS01000121.1, from coordinate 6,617 downwards.
TCCGACTGGCCGACCATGCAATGCGCCGCCGAGGTGCTGGACGAGCTGGAGGTGGCCTATGAGGCGCGGATCGTCTCGGCCCACCGCACGCCGGACCGGATGGTGGCCTTCGCCAAGGGGGCCGAGGGCGAGGGGTTCAGCGTGATCATCGCGGGCGCGGGCGGCGCGGCGCATCTCCCCGGCATGATCGCCAGCATGACGCACCTGCCGGTGCTGGGCGTGCCGGTGCAGTCCAAGGCCTTGAGCGGCATGGATAGCCTGCTCTCGATCGTCCAGATGCCCGGCGGCATTCCCGTCGGCACGCTGGCGATCGGCGAGGCCGGGGCGAAGAACGCCGGGCTGCTCGCCGCCGCGATCCTCGCGCTGGGCGACGAGGCGCTGTCCGAGCGCTTGCAGGACTGGCGCGCCGCCAAGAGCGCGGGTGTCGGCGAGACCCCGGAGGATTGATGCTCGCACCCGGCTCCACCATCGGCATTCTCGGCGGCGGGCAGCTGGGCCGGATGATGGCGGTTGCCGCCTTGCAGCTCGGCTACCGGGCGGTCGGCTATGCGCCCGAGGGCGACAATGTCGCGGCCGATGCCTGCGCGGATTTCATCACCGCCGGTTGGGACGATGCGGCGGCGCTCGCGCGCTTCGCGCAGGCTTGCGACGTGGTGACCTGGGAGTTCGAGAACGTGCCGCTGGGCACGGTTGCCGCCCTGCCGCAGCACCTGCTCGCCTGCCCGCCGCGCGCGCTCGAGGTGGCGCAGGACCGGCTGCGCGAGAAAGCCTTCGCGGCTGACCTCGGCGGAACGCCCGCCCCGCATGCCAAGGTCGAGAGCGCCGCCGACCTTGCCGCCGCGATTCGCAGCGTCGGCATCCCCGGCATCCTCAAGACCGCGCGCGACGGCTATGACGGCAAGGGCCAGTGGCGGGTGCGCTCCGCGATCGAGGCGGGGGCGCTCGTCTTCCCCGGCGTGACCTGCATCTACGAGGGCTTCGTCACCTACGAGACCGAGTTCTCGGTGATCCTGGTGCGCGGGGCCGATGGGCAGATTCGGTTCTGGGATTCGACCGCGAACCTGCACGAGGGCGGGATGCTCTCGCGCTCGGTGCTGCCGGCGGGGGCGCTGGTCGAGGCGCAGGTTCCGGCCGCGCGGGCGCTCGCAGCGAGGGTGGCCGAAGCCCTCGGCTATGTCGGCGCGCTCACGCTCGAATTCTTCGCCACGCGCGAGGGGCCCGTGTTCAACGAGATGGCCCCGCGCGTTCACAATTCCGGCCACTGGACGATCGAGGGCGCGGCCACCAGCCAGTTCGAGAACCACATCCGCGCGATCGCCGGCCTGCCGCTGGGGGGCACCAAGACCCGCTTCGAGGCGATCGAGATGCGCAACATCGTCGGCGAGGAGGCGCTTGCCGCGCACCAGATCCTCGCCGAACCGGGCGAGCCGCACCTCCACCTCTACGGCAAGCGCGAGGTGCGCGAGGGGCGCAAGATGGGCCACGTCACCCGCGTGGGGCACGCGGTGAAATGAGCCGAGACATCATGCTGATCTACGCCCGCGCTGCCAATGGCGCGATCGGCCTCGGTGGCGACCTGCCGTGGCGGCTGCCTGCGGACCTCAAGCGTTTCAAGGCGCTGACCATGGGCCTGCCGATGATCATGGGCCGCAAGACCTTCGAGAGCCTGCCGGGGCTGCTCCCCGGGCGGCGGCACATCGTGCTCTCGCGGGACGCCGGTTGGCGGGCCGAGGGGGCGGAGCTTGCGGCCGATCCATATGCCGCGCTGGCGCTCGCGGGCGGCGAGACCATCGCGGTGATCGGCGGGGCGGCGGTGTTCGAGGCCTTCCTGCCGCTCGCGGACAGGGTGGAACTCACCCAGATCCACGCCGACTACGAGGGCGACACCTTCATGCCCCCGCTCGGCCCCGGATGGCACGAGACCACGCGCGAGGATCATGCGGCGGCGGGCGATTATCCCGCCTTCTCCTTCCTCACCTTCCGCAAGGCCCTCGCCTGATGCGCTGGCTCGATCACCGCGAACCCATGCCGGATTCGCTGCGCGGCGCGGTCGTCGCGCTCGGCAATTTCGACGGGTTCCACCGCGGCCACCAGGCCGTCGCGGGCGAGGCGATCGCCTGGGCCCATGCCGAGGGCCGCCCCTCGATCATCGCCACCTTCGATCCCCACCCGGTGCGCTTCTTCAAGCCCGATGTGCCGCCCTTCCGCCTGACGACGCTCGAGCAGCGGCAGGAGCTCTACCTCGCCGCGGGGGCGACCGCGATGCTGGTGTTCCACTTCGATGCCGAGCTTGCGGGGACGGGCGCCGAGGATTTCATCCGGGCGATCCTCGTCGAACGCCTCGGCGCTCACGGGGTGGTGACGGGGGGCGACTTCACCTTCGGCAAGGGTGCCAAGGGCAATGTCGACTTGCTGCGCACGCTGGGCGGCGAACTCGGGCTGCAATCGCGCGTGGTGGAGGCGGTGGCGCAAGGGGGCGAGGTCGTCTCCTCCAGCCGTATCCGCGAGGCGCTGCGCGGCGGCGACCCGCAGGAGGCCGCGCGGCTGCTCACCCGGCCCTTCGCGATCCGCGGTATTGTCGAACACGGCGACAAGCGCGGGCGCACCATCGGCTATCCGACCGCCAATCTGGGCGTGGAGAATTACCTGCGCCCCAAATACGGCATCTACGCCGTCACAGGCCGCATCCTGGCGACCGGCGAGGTGCTCAAGGGCGCGGCCAATATCGGCATCCGCCCGCAGTTCGAACCGCCCAAGGAGCTGCTCGAGCCCTTCTTCTTCGACTTTGCCGGCGACCTCTACGGGCAGGAGATCGAGGTGGCCTTCCACCACTACCTGCGCGGCGAGGCCAAGTTCGACAGCCTCGAGGCGCTGATCGCCCAGATGGACAAGGATTGCGCCGAGGCCCGCCGCCTTCTAAGCGCGCAGCCGCTATGACCGACGATACCGCAGCGCGCGATTACCGGGACACCGTCTTCCTGCCGAAGACCGATTTCCCCATGAAGGCCGGCCTCCCCCAGAAGGAGCCGGGCATTGCCGCGCGCTGGGAGCAGATCGGGCTCTATGACGCGCTGCGCAAGTCCCGGAAGGGTCGGGAGAAGTTCATCTTCCACGATGGCCCGCCCTACGCCAATGGCGACATGCATATCGGGCACGCGCTGAACCACATCCTCAAGGACATGGTCTGCCGCACCCAGAACCTGCTGGGCCGCGATGCGCCATATGTGCCCGGCTGGGACTGCCATGGCCTCCCCATCGAGTGGAAGGTCGAGGAGCAGTACCGCAAGGACAAGAAGGCCAAGCCCGTTCTCACCGGCGCGGGGCGTGACGAGGCGGCGGTCAAGGCCTTCCGCGACGAATGCCGCGCCTATGCGCAGCACTGGGTCGACGTGCAGCGCTCGCAGCTGAAGCGCGTCGGCATCATGGCCGATTGGGATCACCCCTACCTCACCATGCAGAAGGAGAGCGAGGCGGTGATCGTCGCCGAGCTGCTCAAGCTGGCCGAGGCGGGGAACCTCTACCGCGGCTCGAAGCCGGTGATGTGGTCCCCGGTCGAACAGACCGCGCTCGCCGAGGCGGAGGTCGAATACGAGGACATCACCTCGACCCAGATCGACGTGGCGTTCGAGATTGTTGAGTGTCCGAACGTCCCTGAACTGGTCGGCGCTTACGCGGTGATCTGGACGACGACCCCGTGGACGATCCCGGTGAACCAGGCTTTAGCTTATGGGCCGGAGGTTGAGTATGTTGTCGTAAAGTCGCTTTCACTGATTGAAGTGGGTAGAGCTGAACCCGGTGAGCCGATCGATTTACACCCCGATCTAAGTCGATGGATGGGCCGAAGGTTTCTTGTGGCGAAGAGCTTGGTCGAAGAGTTTAAGCGCCGCGTGAGCAGCTATCTTTCTGCAACTCACATCCGCCAGACCTCGCCTGTCTTTCAGGAGGAATGGCGTGGCAAAGGCAAAGACCTCGCCGGCACCCACGCCCGCCACCCGATGCACCACCTCGGCGGGTTCTACGCCGCGCCGCGCCCGCTGCTCCCCGGCGATTTCGTCACCACCGATAGCGGCACCGGCCTCGTCCACATGTCGCCCGATCATGGCGAGGACGACTTCGAGCTTTGCAAGGCCAACGGCATCAACCCCGTCTTCGCGGTGATGGACGACGGGCGCTACCGCGACGACTGGGGCTGGCTCGGCGGCGCGGACGAGCGGCGCATGAGCGTCATCAACCCCAAGTTCAACGCGCCCGATGGCCCGATCTGTTCCGACCTGCGCGAAGCGGGCGCGTTGCTTGCCGCGAGCGCGGACTACGCGCACTCCTACCCTCACTCGTGGCGCTCCAAGGCCAAGGTGATCTTCCGCTGCACCCCGCAGTGGTTCGTGCCGATGGATTCTCCCCTCCCCTCGGGGGAGGGGCCGGGGGTGGGGGGTCCGCCCTCCGCGACCGCCGAACACCCATCCCCAACCCCTTCCCTCGAGGGAAGGGGCTCTACACTCCGCAGCACCGCCCTCGCCGAAATCGCCCGAGTAAAATTCATCCCCGAAAAGGGCCGCAACCGCATCGGCGCGATGGTCGAGGGGCGGCCCGACTGGGTGCTCTCGCGTCAGCGCGCGTGGGGCGTGCCGATCACTTTGTTCGTGCGGCCTGACGGCTCCTACCTTCAGGACCCCGCGGTCAACGCCCGCATCGTCGCGGCGGTGAATGCGGAAGGCATGGACGCGTGGAACAGCGCCAACAAGGCGGCGTTCCTCGGCCCCGATTACGATCCCGCCGAATTCGAGATGGTCACCGATATTCTCGACGTGTGGTTCGATTCTGGCTGTACCCACGCCTTCGTGCTCGAAAGCGGGCGCTGGCCGGACCTGCAATGGCCCGCCGACCTCTATCTCGAAGGCTCGGACCAGCATCGCGGCTGGTTCCAGTCCTCGCTGCTGCAATCCTGCGCCACCCGCGGCCGTGCGCCCTACGACCAGATCCTCACCCACGGCTTCACGATGGACGCCAAGGGCCGCAAGATGTCGAAGAGCGAGGGCAACACCATCGACCCGCTGAAGGTGATGGAGACCTACGGCGCGGACATCATCCGGCTGTGGGCGCTTTCGGTCGATTTCACCGAGGATCACCGCATCGGCGACGAGATCCTGAAGGGCGTCGGCGACCAGTACCGCAAGCTGCGCAACACCTTCCGCTACCTGCTCGGCGCGCTCGACGGGTTCGTGGGCGACATGAGCGATGCGGGCGAGCTGCCCGAGCTCGAGGTCTACATCCTCGGGTTGCTGTCCGAGCTCGACGGCAAGCTGAAGGCGGCGGCCGAGGCCTATGACTTCAACACCTACACCCGCCTGCTGGTGGACTTCTGCAACGAGGACCTCTCGGCCTTCTTCTTCGATATCCGCAAGGACAGCCTCTACTGCGACGGGCCGGACTCGACGACGCGCAACGCCTACCGCACCGTGCTCGACCTGCTGTTCCACGCGCTCATCCGCTATGCCGCGCCGGTGCTGGTGTTCACCGCCGAGGAGGTGTGGCTCTCGCGGTACCCCGAGGATGGCGAGGTCGATGAGGCGGGCCAGCGCGGCTCTGTCCACCTGCTCGAGTGGCCGAGCATCCCCGGCGTCGTCGCCGACCGCGCCAAGTGGGACGCGCTGCGCAGCCTTCGCGACCAGGTCAACGAGGCGATCGAGCCGCTGCGGCGCGACAAGACCATCCGCTCGAGCCTCGAGGCCGAGGTGGTGGTCCCCGCCAGCGCGGTGCCCGAGGGCGTCACCGACGAGGCTCTCGCCGAGCTGTTCATCACCGCGACAGTCACCCGCGGGCAGGGCGATGCGGTGACCGTCTCCAAGTCCCACCACCACAAGTGCGGCCGCTGCTGGCGCCTGCTGCCCGACGTGGCGGAAGAGGGGGCGTTGTGCGGGCGCTGCGAGGACGTCGTGGCGCAGATGGACGCTGCGGCATGAGCACGCTGTTCACCCGCAACCGGCTGATCGGCCTCGCCATCGCCGCGCTGGTCGCGCTCGTCGATCAGGCGGTCAAGTGGTACGTGATCGGGCCATTGAAGCTGCGACAGGTCGGACATATCGACCTCCTGCCCTTCTTCGACCTCACCTACACCGAGAACCGCGGCGTCTCGCTCGGCATGTTCGAGGCGAGCAGCCTCGAGACCCGCTGGCTGCTGGTGCTGGTCACCGCGGTGATCGCGGGCGTGGTGCTGGTGTGGATGATGCGCGAGCGGCTGCTGGGCGAGATCGCGGGGCTCGCGCTGATCCTCGGCGGGGCGCTCGGCAACATTCGCGACCGTTACGAGCTGGGCTACGTGATCGACTATGCCGACTTTCATATCGGGGGGTTCCGCCCCTTCCTGATCTTCAACATCGCCGATGCCGCGATCACCATCGGCGTCGTCATCATCCTTGCGCGCAGCCTGCTGCTGCGCGACAAGGGCGACACACAAGCCGGGGAGAGCCCCCGTGGAGAGTCACACAATGCGTAAGACTGCACCCCTGATCCTGCTGGCCGGTTCGACGGCGCTGCTCGCTGCGTGCGGCGGCGATGGCGGGGTGTTCAACCGCGCGCGGCCCGACGAGTTCGCGGTGCAGCGCCAGGCGCCGCTGGTG
>NZ_LSJS01000120.1 GCF_001557325.1 Erythrobacter donghaensis | reverse complement strand
CCCCCCCCCTGACCCCCTCCTCTGAAGAGGAGGGGGAAAGGAGGCTCAGTCCTTCAGGAAGTCGGGCAGGCCCGCCGGGCCGCTGTCACGCTCGCGGCCGCCGCGGTCACCGCCGCGTCCGCCACGATCGCCGCCGCGCCCACGGTCGCCGCCGCCGCGGGGGCCGCGACGATCGCCGCGATCACCACGGTCGCCGCCGCTGCGCGGCTCGCGCGGTTCGCGGGGCGGACGGGTGTCTTCCAGCTCTTCGCCGGTTTCCTGGTCAACGACGCGCATCGACAGGCGGACCTTGCCGCGCTGGTCGATCTCGAGCACCTTGACCTTCACTTCCATGCCTTCGGAGACGACATCGGTGGGCTTTTCGACCCGCTCGTTGCGCATTTCCGAGACGTGGACGAGACCGTCCTTGCCGCCCATGAAGTTCACGAAGGCGCCGAAATCGACGATGTTGACGACCTTGCCGTTGTAGATCTTGCCGACTTCGGCTTCCTCGACGATGCCGAGGATCCACTTCTTCGCCGCTTCGATCTCGTCGAGGTTGCTGGACGAGATCTTGATCACGCCTTCATCGTCGATGTCGACCTTGGCGCCGGTTTCGGCGACGATCTCGCGGATCACCTTGCCGCCCGTGCCGATGACGTCGCGGATCTTCGACTTGTCGATCTGGATCGTCTCGATGCGCGGCGCGTGCTTGCTGACTTCGGTGCGGGCGGTGCCGAGCGCCTTGGTCATTTCGCCGAGGATGTGCATCCGGCCAGCCTTCGCCTGCTCGAGCGCCTTGGCCATGATCTCCTGCGTGATGCCGGCGATCTTGATGTCCATCTGCATCGTGGTGATGCCTTCGGCGGTCCCGGCGACCTTGAAGTCCATGTCGCCGAGGTGGTCTTCATCGCCCAGGATGTCCGACAGGACGGCGAATTCGTCACCTTCGAGGATCAGGCCCATGGCAATGCCGCTGACGGGCGCCTTCACCGGCACGCCTGCGTCCATCATCGACAGACAGCCGCCGCACACCGTCGCCATCGAGGACGAGCCGTTGGACTCGGTGATGTCGGACAGGACGCGGATGGTGTAGGGGAAGTCCTCCTTCGAGGGCAGCACCGGGTTCAGCGCGCGCCAGGCGAGCTTGCCGTGGCCGACTTCGCGGCGACCCGGCGCGCCGAAGCGGCCCACTTCACCGACCGAATAGGGCGGGAAGTTGTAGTGCAGCATGAAGCTCGAGTAGCTGAGGCCTTCGAGCCCGTCGATCATCTGCTCGGAATCCTTGGTGCCGAGCGTGGTGGTGCAGATCGCCTGGGTCTCGCCGCGGGTGAACAGCGACGAGCCATGCGTGCGCGGCAGGAAGCCGACGATGGCTTCGATCGGGCGGACCTGATCGAGCTTGCGGCCATCGATGCGGCTGCCTTCCTTGAGGATGGCGGTGCGCACGATGTCGGCTTCCACCTTCTTCATGGTCTTGATCGCGACCATCTGGGTCTGCGGGGTTTCGTCCGCAAACGCCGCCTTGGCCTTGGCCCGCGCCTCGTTCAGCGCGTTCGAGCGCGCCGACTTGTCGGTGAGCTTGTAGGCAGCGGCGATGTCCGCGCCGACCAGTTCCTTGAGCTTGGCCTTGATGTCGGCGGTGTTGTCGCTGACGTCGATGTCCCACGGGTCCTTGGCGGCCTGCTCGGCCAGCTCGACGATCGCGCCGATCACCTTGCGGATCTCGTCATGCGCGAACATCACCGCGCCGAGCATTTCGTCCTCGGTCAGTTCCTTGGCCTCGGATTCGACCATCATCACGGCCTTGTCGGTCGCGGCGACCACGAGGTCGAGGCGGCCTTCGGCGAGCGCCTTGTCCTGCTTGGGGTTGAGGACATATTCGCCGTCGACATAGCCGACGCGCGCGGCGCCGATCGGGCCCATGAAGGGCACGCCCGAGATGGTGAGCGCCGCCGAGGCCGCGATCATCGCGACGATATCGGCCTCGGTCTCGCCGTCGAACGACAGGACCTGCGCGATCACGTTGATTTCGTTGTAGAAACCTTCGGGGAACAGCGGGCGGATCGGACGGTCGATCAGGCGGGAAACAAGCGTTTCCTTCTCGGTCGCGCCGCGTTCACGCTTGAAGAAGCCGCCCGGGATGCGCCCGGCGGCAGAGAACTTTTCCTGGTAGTGGACGGTGAGCGGGAAGAAGTCCTGCCCTTCCTTGACCGACTTGGCGGCAGTCACGGCGCACAGAACCACGGTTTCGCCATAGGTGGCCAGAACGGCGCCATCGGCCTGACGGGCAATACGCCCGGTTTCCAGAGTGAGGGTCTTTCCGCCCCACTCCAGCGATACGGTTTTCGTGTCGAACATTGGTTTTCCTTCTGACCCGCGCGGCCGCATTGCCGGGCGGGGCCTCATGTGCCGGGGAAGAAACCGTCCCGGTCCGGTGCGGGGCGCTGGTTTGGCCCCAAGGCAGCGGGCCGGATGCCCGCTAGCCCCAAATGCGAGAAAGGCGGCCCATCGAGCCGCCTTCCTGCGAAACTCTTATTTGCGCAGACCCAGCTTCTGGATCAGGGCGTTGTAGCGCTCGACATCCTTCTTCTTGAGGTAGGCGAGCAGCGTGCGGCGCTTGTTGACCATCATCAGCAGGCCGCGGCGCGAGTGGTTGTCCTTGTGGTGATCCTTGAAGTGCTCGGTGAGGTTGCGGATGCGCTCGGTGAGGATCGCGACCTGGACTTCCGGGCTGCCGGTGTCCTTGGGATCACGGGCGTTGGACGAGATGATTTCCTGCTTCTTTTCGGCGGTCACCGACATGTGTGTTCTCTCTTACTCAGCGACATCGGGAAGGTTGAAACCCCTGACGACCGTGGCCGTCCCATCCGTGACCTGCATCAGCGCAACGGGAACAGAGCCCAGCTTCGCCAGATAGAGCCCGGATGACAGGGGCATGCCAGACAGCACCCGGCCCTGTCGGACCGCCTGCGCGCTTGTCTGGTCGAGTGCGAGGGCCGGGATGTCGTCCAGCCCCGCCTCCAGCGGCAGGAGGAGGTGTTCAAGGCCTGCGCCCTTAGCCGCTTCCTCCAGTTTGTCCAGCGAAATCGCCTGTTCCTGCCGGAAGGGCCCGGCCTTGATGCGCCTGAGGTAGGTGACATGGCCGCAGGTGCCCAGCGCATGGGCAATGTCGCGGGCGAGGGAGCGGATGTAGGTGCCCTTGGAGACATGCACCCGCAAAGTCGCATACTGCTCGCTTGCATCAAACTCGCCGACAAAACCTTCCGCGACATACTCCCAGCCGTAGATCGTGACCTTGCGAGACTGCAGCGCCACCTCCTCGTCGCGCCGGGCGAGATCGTAAGCGCGCGCGCCATCGACCTTGAGCGCCGAATAGGCGGGCGGAATCTGCTCGATCTCGCCAGTGAAACGTTCGGCCAGCACGGTCTCGACCGGCCCGAACCCCGGCTGCACGTCGGACTGCGCAATCACGGCGCCCTCCGTATCGAGCGTGTCGGTCTCCCGCCCGAACTGCACGGTGAACTCGTAGATCTTGCTCGCATCCAGCATCCGCCCGGCAAGCTTGGTCGCCTCCCCCAAGGCAATCGGCAGCACGCCCTCGGCCAGCGGATCGAGCGTCCCGCCGTGGCCGACTTTGGTTTTCGCATAGCCGTTCTGGCGCAGCACGCGCTTCACCGCGCTCACGCCTTGCGTGCTGCCCATCCCGCGCGGCTTGTCGAGGATCAGCCAGCCCGAGAGCGGCGCGGGCACCTGCCCGCTCACCGCGCCAGCCCGCCCGCGATCCACTCGGCGAGCGCGAGGTAGCGCTCCTCCAGCCACATCACCGGCGGAAGGACGGTGTGCTCGACGAGGGTGAAGCCGGGGAAGGCCCAGGTTGACGCGATCAGCGCCACCAGCAGCAGCATCCCCACCTGCTGCAACTTCTGCCACTGCGCCGCCATGCTGCGCGGCAGCAGCCCGCCGACAATGTGTGAGCCATCGAAGGGCGGGATCGGCAGGAGATTGAAGAGCGCGAGGAAGATATTGATGAGGATGAAGGTCGTCAGCATCGTGCCCGCAATGCTCGCCGCGAAGGTGCCCTGCCCGACGCCAGAGCCCGCCAGCACGCCGAGCAGCACCGCGCCTACCAGCGCGAGCAGCAGGTTCGTCCCCGGCCCCGCCGCCGCCACCGCCATCATCCCGAAACGCGGGTTATCGAGCCGCCGCGCGTTGACGGGCACGGGCTTGGCCCAGCCGAAGATCGGCCCGCCGAGCAGCGCAAGCGCGCCGGGCACCAGCAGCGTGCCCACCGTATCCACATGGCGCAGCGGATTAAGGCTGAGCCGCCGCTGTTCGCGCGCGGTGGGATCGCCCAGCGCCGACGCCATGAGGCCGTGTGCGACCTCGTGGAAGACGATGGCGATGATCAGGCATGGCACAAGGATCGCCGCGTAGAAAAGCGTTTCGGTCATGCCGCGCTAGATAGGAAGCCTGCGGTCAGCCCGCCAGCGCCGCGGAAAAATGCCTGCGGCACAGCGCGACATAGCGGTCGTTGCCGCCGATTTCGGTCTGCGCCTCCTGCCTGACCGCTTGCCCCTCGGCATCGACGCGCAGGTTCATGGTCGCCTTGCGCCCGCAGTGACACACCGCCTTCAATTCCACCAGCGCGTCCGCGATCCCCAGCAGCACCGCCGAGCCCGGGAACAGCGCGCCCTGGAAATCGGTCCTGAGGCCATAGCACAGCACCGGAATCCCGCCCTCGTCCGCGAGCCGGGCGAGCTGCCAGACCTGATCGGGGGTCAGGAACTGCGCCTCGTCGACCAGCACGCAATCGAGCGGCTCCACCTTGTGCGCGGCGTTGATTGTTGACCACAGGTCGGTTGCAGGGGTGAAGCGTTGCGCCTCGCTCTCGAGCCCGATGCGGCTGCGCACCATCCCTGCCGAGCGGCTGTCGAGCGCGGCGGTCCACAGCATGGTGCGCATCCCCCGCTCGCGATAATTGAAATCGGCCTGCAACAGGTGCGAGGATTTGCCGGCGTTCATGCTGGCGTAGTAGAAGTAGAGCTTGGCCATCGCGGCTGCCTATCGCTTTGCCGCGCTACGGGCGAGCGCGATGTGAACCTTTTGCGCAAGTCATGCGTATCGGAGATGGTATGAACCCCGCCCGCCCCATCCCCCGTCTGCTTCTGCTCCCGCTGCTGGCCGCATTCGCGCTGGCCAACACCGCCAGCACGCCGCAGCGCTACACGCTCGATGCCTCGGCGAGCAATGTTTCGGCCAAGGTTCCCTTCTTTGGCCTCGCCAGCAAGACCGCGCGCTTCCCCCGGATGGAAGGGCTGGTGACGATCGTGCCCGGCGCGCCCGAGAAGGCGGTGATCGACGTGACCTTCGATGCGACCGCGATCGAGGCGCCCGACAGCGTCACGCTCGCCCGGCTACGCGGCGAGAAGTTCTTCTGGGTGGAGAAATACCCCACGATCCGCTTCACCGGCCGCTCGCTGAAGCTGGCGAGCGCGACCAAGGGCACGGTGTCGGGCGATCTGACCGCGCGCGGGGTGACGAAGCCCGCGACGCTCAGCGTGACCTTCGATGCCGATCCGGTGCGAAATGCCGGCAAGCCCATCAGCTTCACCGGCACCACCACCATCGACCGACGGCAGTTCGGAATGAAGTCCTACCAGCTGATCGTCGGCAACAAGGTCGACATCACGCTGAAGGCGCGGATGCTGCCGCGCTAACTAACCTCGTCATTGCGAGAAGCGCAGCGACGAAGCAACCCATGGACTGACCTTGCGGCCTTGGCGACGGCGGGTCATGGATTGCCGCGCCTTCGGCTCGCAATGACGAGGGTTATTCCTCATCCTCAAGATCGCGCGCCACCTTGGGATCGCGCAGCAAAGCCTCGATCCGGTCCGCTTCGGCGAAGCTCTCGTCCTTGCGGAAGCGGAGCTTGGGGGCAAACTTGAGGCCGAGCCGCTGGGCGACCTCGCGCTGAAGGAAGGCGGTGTTCTGTCTGAGGGCGTGGACGATGTCGTCATCCCCTGCGCCGAGCAAGGGCTTCACGTAAGCCGTCGCGTTGCGCAGATCGGGGCTCATGCGCACCTCGGTCACCGCAATGTGCGATGCGCTCACCACATCGTCATGCACCTCGCCGCGCGCGAGCAGTTCCGACAGGATATGCCGCACCCGCTCGCCCACCTTGAGGACGCGGACCGATTGCTGCTCGGCGGTGAAGGGTTGCCTGGCCATCAGCGCTCGAGCCCCGTGACTTCCGGCGTAGGCTTTGCCGTGGGGATCGCGGTCGAAGTGGCGCGGGCGTGGATCGTGCCGTCCTCCCCGCGCAACTCGCCCTCGAGGAACACCACCCGCTGGCCCGCTTTGACCACCCGGCCCGTGCCGATGATCGTTGCGCCTTCGGGTATCAGGCGGATGAGGCTCATCGAAATCTCGAGGTTGAGCGGCGCCATGACGCCGCCGGTGGCCGCGACATAGGCATAGCCCATCACGTCATCGAGATAGCCCGCGACCAGGCCCCCCTGCACGCCCCCGCGCCAGGTGCACATCTCGCGCTTGACGGTGAAGCGCATGGTGACGGTCTGGGTCGCCTCGTCGAAGCTGACGAACTCGCTGCCGAGCAACGCCGTGTGGGGGGATTGGGCCCAGGAGCCCTCGCCCGGTTCATACTCCGCCATGGCGTGCTTCCCCTATCCGGCTCACAGCGTCCGCTCACGCTCCTCGACCGAGAAGACTTCGAGGTTGTCGCCCGGCTTGATGTCGTTGGTGTCTTCCAGCACCACGCCGCATTCGAGACCCGCGCGCACTTCGTCCACGTCGTCCTTGAAGCGCCGCAGCGAGGCGATCTTGGTGGCCGAGACGATGACGTCGGCGCGGGTGAGACGCGCGAACAGGCCCTTCCTGATCGCACCCTCCAGCACCAGCAGACCCGCCGCCTTGTCCTTCTTGCCCGCCGGGAAGACCTGCTTGACCTCGGCGCGGCCCACGACCGTCTCGATCCGCTCCGGCCCGAGCTCGCCCGCCATCTCCTTGGCGACCGCGTCGGTGAGGTGGTAGATGACGTCGTAATACATCATCCGCACCCCGTCGCGCTTCACAAGGTCGCGCGCCTTGGCGTTGGGACGCACGTTGAAGCCGATGATCGGCGCCTTCGAGGCCGCCGCCAGCAGCACGTCGCTCTCGGTGATCGCGCCCACGCCCGCATTGAGCACGCGCACCTTGATCTCGTCATTCGAGAGGTTGTGGAGCGCGTTGACGATCGCCTCGACCGAACCCTGCACGTCGGCCTTCACCACCACCGGATACTCGATGACGTTGGAGGCGAGGTTGTTGAACATCGTGTCGAAATTGGTCGGCGCCAGCGCGGTGCGCTTCTCGGTCGCGATTTCCTGACGATACTTGGCGACCTCGCGGGCGCGCTGTTCGTTCTCGACCACCGTCAGGTTGTCGCCCGCAGACGGCACGCCGCCCAGGCCCAGCACCTCGACCGGCATCGAAGGGCCGGCTTCCTTCAGCTGCTGACCCTTGTCGTCGACGATCGCGCGGACGCGACCCGACTGGGTGCCGACCACGAAATTGTCGCCGCGCTTGAGCGTCCCGCGGGTGACGAGCACGGTCGCAACCGGCCCGCGGCCCTTGTCGAGCTGGGCTTCGATTACAGTCGCCTCGGCATCGCGGTCGGGCCGCGCCTTCAGCTCGAGCAGTTCGGCCTGGAGACCGATCGCCTCGATCAGCTTGTCGAGCCCCGCCCCGGTCTTGGCCGAGACTTCCACGTCCTGCACGTCGCCCGACATCGCTTCGACCACGATCTCGTGCTCGAGCAGACGTTCGCGGATCTTCTGCGGGTTGAACTCGGGCTTGTCCGACTTGGTGATCGCCACGATCATCGGCACGCCCGCGGCCTTGGTGTGGTTGATCGCCTCGATCGTCTGCGGCATGAGCCCGTCATCGCCCGCCACCACCAGGATAACGATGTCGGTGACGTTCGCCCCGCGCATGCGCATCTCGGTGAAGGCGGCGTGGCCAGGGGTGTCGAGGAAGGTGATCTTCGACTTGTCCTTGGTGGTGATCTGATAGGCGCCGATGTGCTGGGTGATGCCGCCGGCCTCGCCCTTCACCACGTCGGTGCCGCGCAGGGCATCGAGCAGGCTGGTCTTGCCGTGGTCGACGTGGCCCATGATCGTCACCACCGGCGGACGCGGCTTCTGCGTCTCGATGGGATCTTCATCGGCACTGGTGTCGATGTCGACATCGCTCGCCGAGACGCGGGTGATGTTGTGGCCGAATTCCTCGACCAGCAGCTCGGCCGTGTCCTGATCGATGGTCTGATTGACCGTGACCATCATGCCCATGTTGAACAGCGCCTTCACCAGGTCGGCGCCCTTCTCGGCCATGCGGTTGGCGAGTTCGCTGACGGTGATCGCCTCGGGGACGACCACGTCGCGGACCTGCTTTTCGCGCGGCTTCGACGGCCCGCCCTGCCCGCGGCGCTCCTTCTCGCGCGCACGCTTCAGCGCGGCGAGGCTGCGCGCACGACGGCCTTCGTCCTCGTTGAGGGCGCGGGTGACGGTGAGCTTGCCCGAACGGCGGTTGTCCTTGCCCTCGTCGGCAGGCGCGGCGCGCTTGTCGTCCTTCTTCTTGGGCTTGGCTTCGATCGTGGCGGGCCGCTTGGGCTCGGGGCGCTCGACCGGGGTGAAGCGGCGCGCGGCGGGCACGGCGGCTGCGGGAGCGGCAGCTTCGGGAGCCGCAGGCGCCTCGGCCACGGGCGCGGCCTCAGGTTCGGACGCGGCGGGCGCGCTGGCGGCCTCGGCGCGTTGGCGCTCGGCCTCTTCTTCGGCGCGGGCGCGTTCTTCGGTCCGGCGACGCTCTTCCTCTTCGGCGCGTGCACGCTCCTCGTCCTCGCGCTTGCGGGCTTCCTCGGCGAGGCGCAGGCGCTCCTCCTCGGCTTCGAGCTGGAGGCGCTTGACGCGCTCCTGCGGGGTCTCGCCGGCGGGGGCGGGACGCGCGGTGCGCGGAGCGGGCGTGGAGGCAGGCGGCGGCGGCGGCGTCGGCGCGGCCACGACCGGTTCGGGCGCGGGCGCGGGCGTCGGCGGAGCCGCCTCGCCGGGCTTGCCGAGCACGCGGCGGCGCTTCACCTCGACCACCACCTTGTTGGTGCGGCCATGGCTGAAGGTCTGCTTGACCTCGCCCGCATCCACCGACCGCTTGAGGCCGAGGGGTTTGCGGGTGCGCTGGTTGTCGTTGTCGTCGCTCATTATCGCTCGTCAGTCCTTCACGTATTCGTCAATTGCCGCTGCCCCGCCCGAAGGCGGACTTGCGTCGCCGGGCAAGTCCCGGCCGTCATCATGCGTCAGTCTCGTCCGATCATTCCCGGCGAAATGCACCAGCCGGGACACCGCCTGGAGCACGCGCTCTGCGGCGCGCATATCGCCGGCATGGCCGGCGACCCCCAGATGGACCACATTGTCGCGGCCCAATGCCACAGACAGCGCGGTGCGGTCTAGGGGCAAGACCGTGCCGCGCTCGCCCGAGCCTTCGGCGTCGTTGCCGACGCGCCAGGCCTGATCGAGCTTGCGCCGCCCGTCCTCGCTGGAATCGGACGCGTGCAGCAGCGCCGCGATCCGGCCACTTCTGGCCTGTTCGGCAATCCGGGCCGAGCCCAGCACGATATTGCCCGAGCGCAGTTCGAGCCCGAGCCGATCACCGAGGTGACGCGCAAGCGCCGCCTCGATCCGGGCGGGCAGATCCTCGGGAATGGTGAGAGGCGCACCCTTGAAGGCGCGCATCAGCGCTTTCCTGAGATGGCCATCGGCAAGCGCGTGTTCAAGCTCTGCGCGGGTCACGCCGATCCAGGCGCCCCGCCCGGGGGCCTTGGCCGCGGCATCGGGCAGCACCAGCCCGTCGGGCGAAATCGCCAGACGCACGAGGCTGTCCCGCGCCGAGATGTCCCCGGAGAGGATGCAGCGCCGCTCGCTCTCCGCCTTGGCGGGGAGCGACGGCTCGGCGATGTCGGACGTCAGGCGCTCATTGGGTGGAGTCCGCATGGGCGGCCTCCTCGGTCGGCTCGTCTTCGAACCAGTGCGCACGCGCGGCCATGATGATCTCGTTGCCTTGCTCTTCCGAGAGGCCGTATTCGCCGAGCACCCCGCCCTTGTCGCTTTCGCGCTGCGGGCGGCGCTGCGGCGGGCCATCGGCGGCCGCGCGGCGACGCGGCGCTTCGCGCTTCTTGGCGATCAGCTCGTCGGTGGCGAGATCGGCGAGATCGTCGAGCGTCTTGATCCCCGCCTTGCCGAGCGTGACCAGCATCGCCTCGGTGAGGTGCGGGATTTCGGCGAGCGCGTCCTCGACGCCCAGACCCCGGCGCACTTCGCGGTGCGCGGCTTCCTGACGCTCGAGCGCCTCGAGCGCGCGGCTCTGGAGTTCCTCGGCGAGCTCCTCGTCGAAGCCCTCGATGCTCGCGAGTTCGGCGAGGTCGACATAGGCAACTTCTTCCAGCTCGGCGAAGCCTTCGGCGACCAGCAGCTGCGACAGCGTCTCGTCGACGTCCAGTTCTTCCTCGAACATCTTGGACCGCTCGGCGAATTCCTTCGAGCGCTTCTCCGAGGCTTCTTCCTCGGTCATGATGTCGATCTGGTGGCCGGTGAGCTGGCTCGCCAGACGGACGTTCTGGCCGCGGCGGCCGATGGCCAACGACAGCTGATCGTCGGGCACCACCACCTCGATACGGCCATCATCCTCGTCGAGCACGACGCGGCTGACGGTGGCGGGCTGGAGCGCGTTCACCACGAAGGTCGCGGTGTCTTCCGACCAGGGGATGATGTCGATCTTCTCGCCCTGGAGTTCCTGCACCACCGCCTGCACGCGGCTGCCCTTCATGCCGACGCAGGCGCCGACCGGGTCGATGCTCGAATCGCGGCTGATCACGCCGATCTTGGCGCGGCTGCCCGGGTCGCGGGCGGCGGCCTTGATCTCGATGATGTTGTCGTAGATTTCGGGCACTTCCTGCGCGAACAGCTTCTTCATGAAGTCGGGATGCGCGCGGCTGAGGAAGATCTGCGGCCCGCGATTGTTGCGTTCCACCTTGGTGATCAGCGCGCGGACGCGCTCGCCGGTGCGGGCGGCTTCGCGGGGGATCTGCTGGTCGCGGCGGATCACGCCCTCGGCGCGGCCGAGGTTGACGATCACGTGGCCGAATTCGACCGACTTGATCACGCCGGTGATGACTTCGCCCTGACGGTCCTTGAATTCCTCGAACTGACGCTCACGCTCGGCATCGCGGACCTTCTGGAAGATCACCTGCTTGGCCGACTGCGCATCGATGCGGCCGAGATCGACCGGGGGCAGCGGGTCGACGATGAAGTCACCCACCTTGGCACCCGGCTGGAGCTTTTCGGCCTGCTTCAGATCGACCTGTTTGAAGTAGTCCTCGACCTCTTCGACCACCTCGACCACGCGCCACAGCGTCAGATCGCCGGTCAGCGGATCGAGCTTGGCACGGATGTCGTTCTCGGCGCCGTAGCGGTTGCGCGCCGATTTCTGGATCGCTTCTTCCATCGCCTCGATGACGATCGCCTTGTCGATCATCTTTTCCGAGGCGACCGCGTTCGCGATCGCGAGGAGTTCGGCCTTGTTGGCGGAAATGGCACTCATCAGTCGTCTGCCTTCTCTGTATCTTCTTCGATGAGTTCGTCGGCCCCGCTGGTGTCGAGCGGGCGGGTGGCGGCGATCAGCGCGTCGGTGAGGACGAGCTTTGCCGTGTGGATTTCTGCGAGCGGCAGGCGCACATCGCCCGCCTTCACTTCCTTGACGAGGACCATACCATCCTCGAGGCCCCCGAGCACGCCCTTGTTGACGCGCTGGCCGCCATAGCTCTTGTCCATGACGATCCGCACCTCGTGCCCGGCCCAGTTGGCAAAGTCCTTCTCGCGGGTGAGCGGACGGTCGATGCCGGGTGAGCTGACTTCGAGGTGATAGGCGCCTTCGACCAGCTCCTCGCCCGCCTCTTCCGCAGCGTCGATCGCGTCGGAGATGCGGCGCGAGAGGGCGGCGCACTGGTCGAGCACCAGCTGACCGGTCGCCGGGTCTTCGGCCATGATCTGGAGCGCCATGCCGCCGTCGCCGGCCTCGGACGGCACCATTGCCACGCGCACCAGTTCGAACCCGAGCGCAGTGGCCTCGGGTTCGATCAGCTGGGTCAGGCGGGCAATATCGGCCATGGATTCTTTCGTCAGCAGATCATTGCGGCAACGCGGTTTCGGGCCGGCCCCCGCGGGCGCCAGCATCCAAACCTTGTTGTCACAATGTCGGGATTGGCGCTGCACCTAGTCGGCTTTGCCCGCTTTGGCAAGCCCCTCGCGCGGCAGGAGCCTCAGGACTCGCCGGCGACCCAGCGGCGCACCTGGTCGCGCAGGGCATGACGCTCACGCAGCTCGAAGTCCTCGGCATAGCGGCGGATCGCGAGCACATCGGCCTCGCTGATCGGCTCGTCGAAGGCGACAGCGTTGATCCCGCCCCTGCCCTTGTCCGCGCCTGCGCGCTCCTCGCGAACGACGACGCCGAACAGCTCGAGAAGGCCGACCGCGACATAGCCCGACTGGCGGCAGGGCACCGGCCGGGCAAGGGCGATCCGCGCGCCGCTGCGCGAGACGTCGAGCAGGATGCACGCCTGGGTGGCGGCGACCGAGACGAAGCGCGCCGGAATCGCCAGCCGCAGGCGCGCCGAGGCGCGGCGGCCGATGGTCGACAGCCCGTGGTCCTGGGTCAGTAAGCTATGATGCCCCGCTTGCGACATCGGACGAGACTAACCGCAGGTCGTCAACGTCCGGTCGGGCGCGACCTAGGGGCAATACCTAGGTCGCGGCTTCGGGTCCACCACCCGTTGCTCCCCCGCGTTCGCTGCGGCGCCGCGTGGCTGCCCGCACGCAGCCAGGCAAATCGGTGCAGGATACCGGTGCCACCGCCCATGTCGGAGGTCCGCAGTGATCGAAGGGACTTCCGAATCTGTCAGCCGACACCCGTCAGCCGCGCCTCACTCCTGCCCCTCCATCAGCGCGTGCTTGCGGATGCAGTGGCGCAGCTGGTCATAGGTGAGGCCGAGCGCGCGGGCGGTCTGGCGCTGGTTCCAGCGGTGCTTGCCCAGCGCGTGGGCAAGGATCGCGCGCTCATGCGCGTCGACCGCGGCGCGCAGGTCCTCGATCGAGTCGAAGTTGACGCCGGCAGGCGAAGGCGCGGCAAGGCCGCCGGACCCGCCCGACGCCGAAGCCGCGGGCGCCGCGCCGGAGCGGCGGTGCTCGGGCGGACGCGGGCGCCAGGGGCTGTCGAAGGGGTCGAACTGGACATGCGCGATCGGCATGTCGTCAGCCGCCCAGCGATAGACGGCGCGCTCGACCACGTTGCGCAGTTCGCGGACGTTGCCGGGCCAGGGGTGATCCTCGAGCGCTTCCATCACGTGCGGCGCGAAGCCCGGCCAGCGCTCCCAATCGAGCTCGGCGGCCATGCGGCGGCCGAAATACTCGGCGAGCACGCCGATATCGCCCTCGCGCACGCGCAGCGGCGGCAGGGTGATGACCTCGAAGCTCAGCCGGTCGAGCAGGTCGGCGCGGAACTCGCCCGCGGCTGCGAGCGCGGGAAGGTCGTCGTTGGTCGCCGCGACGATCCGCACGTCGACCCGGATCGGGCGCGAGGCGCCGATGCGGGTGACCTCGCCATATTCGACCGCGCGCAGCAGCCGCTCCTGCGCGCCCATCGACAGCGTGCCCAATTCGTCGAGGAACAGCGTGCCGCGGTCGGCCTCCTCGAAGCGGCCCGCGCGCGACTTGGTGGCGCCGGTGAAGGCGCCCGCCTCGTGGCCGAACAGCTCGGCCTCGATCAGGGTTTCGGGGAGCGCCGCGCAGTTCATCGTCACCAGCGGCTCGTCCCAGCGGCTCGACAGGCGGTGAAGGCGTTCGGCGATCAGTTCCTTGCCCGTGCCGCGCTCGCCGATCACAAGCACGGGGCGGTTCATGGCCGCGGCGCGGGAGGCGCGTTCGACCGCGTCGAGGAAGGCCCCGGATTGGCCGATGAACTGGCTCTCGAGCTTCATGTCCAAACTATAGTGAAATTCCCCAATGCTTGGCAATAGAGACCAACGCCCTGACCACTCCCGACCCGAAAAACCGCGCGATTCCGCCATTCGCGCGGTTTGGCACACCCCGTGCAATACAGTCGGCAAGACCACGGACAAACTTGGGGAGGCCCACAATGATCGACCGCAAAGCACAAAGCGCCAGCTTCTGGAACACCAAGCTCGGCCATGCCGCGATGGCCAGCATCGCCGCGATGGTGATGATGATCGCGCTGTCCTCGCAGCTTCAGCCGACCGCCGCCAATGCGGCCCCGCTCGCCCCGGCGGGCGTCACGATCGAGATCGCCTGACGTGGGCGACCATGACCCCCTCGGGCCGGAGCGCACCCGGCAGGATGTCCCCCCTGCCGACGCCGACCGCATCACGGTGCCCACCCGCGATGCGCTGTCCGGCGATGCTCCGGCCCAACCTCCCCGTCTGCTGTCGGGCGGCACCCCCCTGTCGCGGCTCGACGCGGAAATCGAGGCCTTGCGCCGCAACCCGGGCAAGGCACAATCCGGCAGCCGCACCACCCCGCCGCAAGAGGAGCGAGTCGCTCCCCTCGACCGGGTCAACTCGTTTCTCGATGGAGTAGCCTTCATGGGCATTTTCAGCCGCACCCGTGACATCATCGCCGCCAACTTCAACGACATGCTCGACAAGGCGGATGACCCGTCGAAGATGATCCGCATGATCATCCTCGAGATGGAGGAGACCCTGATCGAGGTCCGTGCGAGCGCGGCGCGCACCATCGCCGACCAGAAGGAGATGCACCGCCACTGCGTGAAGCTCGACCGGCTCCAGGCCGACTGGGCCGAGAAGGCGCAGCTCGCGCTCAGCAAGGACCGCGAGGATCTCGCCCGTGCCGCCCTCGTCGAGAAGAAGAAGGCGGGCGACATGGCCGACCAGCTCAAGGCCGAGATCGCCGTGCTCGACGATGCCCTGCGCGCCTACGAGGCCGACATCGCCAAGCTCCAGCATCGCCTGCGCGAGGCCCGCAGCCGCCAGACCGCGATCGCCGCGCGCCTCGAAAGCGCCGAGAACCGCGTCAAGCTGCGCACGCTCATGAGCACCGAGCGCACCGACGAGGCGCTCGCCCGCTTCGACCAGCTCGAACGCCGCGTCGATTACGCCGAAGGCCGCGCCGACGCGCTGCGCATCGCCGAGGACGGCCCGCCGAGCCTCGCCGACGAAATCGCCGCGCTCGCCGGTTCGGACGCGATCGACGATGAACTCGCCGCCATGAAGAAGGCGCTCGGCAAATCGGACGAGAAGGGGGAATAAGCCATGGAAGACGTTTTTCTGCCGATCATGATCGTCGGCATGCTGTTCATCGGCCTGCCCTGGGTGATCCTGCACTACCTCACCAAGTGGAAGACCGCCGCAACCATCACCAGCGATGACGAGGTACTGCTCGAGGAGCTCTACAACCTCGCCCGCCGTCTCGATGAGCGGATGGACACGGTCGAGCGGCTGGTCGCCAGCGACGACCCCGCCTTCACCCCCGCCCGCCGCCTGATCGCCGATCAGGAGAAGGACAACCAGCAACTGCGCGAACTCGAAGCGCTGATGGCCGAGAAGAAAGGAACCCGCGCGTGAACAGCCCCCGCACCACCCTTTACCGCGACAAGCACAACGGCAAGCTGATGGGCGTGTGCGCGGGGATCGCCGACTACACCGGGGTCAACGTCTTCTGGATCCGCCTGATGGCGTTCCTCTCGATGTGGCCCACCGGCGGAGCCTCGCTGCTGGTCTACCTCGTCGCCGGCTTCCTGCTCAACAAGAAGCCGCCCTATCTCTACCGCGACGAGAACGAGCAGAAGTACTGGCAGGGCGTCCGCCAGAGCCCCAAGCGCACCGCCCGCGAAATCCGCGCGAGCTTCCGCGACATCGACCGGCGCCTGGCCGCAGTGGAAGCCCACTATGTCAGCAGCAACCCGCGCCTGACCGCCGAGATCGAGCGGCTGCGCTAAGCAAGAACGCCAGCAACAGGGACCAGCACCATGGACGTAGCACAACTGGGCGTCATGATCCCGATCATCGCCCTGATGATCCCGATCGTCGCCCTCTGGACCAAGCACCAGCAGAAGATGGCCGAAATGCAGGTCGGTGCCGCCGCCGAGCAGACCGCCGAGAAGGCCGCGCAATATGTCGGCCAGATCCAGCGGCTCGAAGACCGGGTCCAGGTGCTCGAACGCATCGTCACCGACCGCGGTTACGACATTGCGACGCAGATCGAGGCGTTGCGCGACCAGCGCCGGGTGGATGAACAGGGCGCGGGCGTGCCGCTCGGCATCGACAAGAAGGAGCGCGTGTGATGCAGGCTGCCGACTTTCTCCCCTATCTTGGCTGGATCATCGCCGGCGGTTTCACGCTCGGCGCGCTCGGGATCGCCGCCTCGTTCCAGACGACGCGGATGAAGATCAAGAACGGCTACCCGCTCGAAGGGATGTGGGGCCAGTCGCTGAAGCCGGGTTCTGACAAGCAGTCGGCCGAGCGGATCGTGCTCCTGACCCAGGAAAACGCGCAGCTGCGCGCCGAACTGGGCGCGGTCAAGGACCGGCTCGCCAATGTCGAGCGGATTGTGACTGACGGCGGCTATCACCTCGGCGCAGAGATCGACGCCCTGCGCGAGCGCGCTCTGGAAGGCCTCAAGGACAAGGGCGCGGCGTGATGGAAGAGATGGTAATCATAGCCATGACCATCGTCGCGATCGTCCTGATCGCCGGGATCAGCATCAACGGCATCGTCGACAAGGTGATCCAGGGCAAGCGGCTGCGTTACGAGGCCAAGGCTGGCCAACCGGGCCCCGAGGTGCGCGAGATTGCCGAGCGCCAGCAGATGATCGAGGATCGCCTGCGCGTGCTCGAACGCATCGCCACCGACCGCGGCAGCCTGCTCGCCGACGAGATCGAGGCGCTCAGGATCGCCAAGGAGACCGTGTGATGGACGACGAGCTCTTGTTTCTTGCCCTGATCTTCATGGTGGTGATCGTGCCGGTGGTGCTGGGCGTGGGCAGCGACATCTTCAAGCGCTGGCTCGCCTACCGCGAGAAGGAGCTCGAACTGATGGCCGACCGCTCGGCGCAGAAGGCGGCGGAATATGCCGCCAAGGTCGAGCGGCTGGAATCGCGAATGCAGGTGCTCGAACGCATCGCCACCGACCGCGGCCAGCAGCTGGCGATGGAGATCGAAGACCTGCGGATCGCCGCGGATAGCCGCACCGACAAGGAACGGATGCAGTAATGAGCAGCTGGGCGATCGTTGCCCTGGTCGCGATCCTGATCTGGGGCGTGGTGCAGGTCGCGCGTGCCAGGGCCGGGATCGTCCGCGACGAGTACGGCAACGAGAAGCTCGCCAGGCCCGAGGAGGCGGGCGGCAAGGACGAACTCGAGGCCGCCCGCCGCGAGCTCGAGGCCCTGCGCGAACGGGTCAAGGTGCTCGAGCGGATCGCCACCGACACCAACAGCGGCGAAGCACGCGAACAGGCGCGGATCGCTGCCGAAATCGAAGCGCTGCGGGCATCGCCGGCAGCCAAGAAGGAGGAACCGGACCAATGATGAGCGTTCTTCTCGATCCCACGCTGGTGCTGACCGCGGGGCTGCTCGTGGCGGTGATCGTGCTCGCGGGCGCGGCCCTGCGCGCCTGGCAGGGCTGGCTCGATCTCAAGCGCTCCGAGCTTGACCGCGTGCCGGTGGCGCGCGGCGCCGAGGAAGGCTCGGGGCTCGGCACCGCGCGCATCGAGCTGGCCGACCTCAAGGAGCGCATCCGCAAGCTCGAAGCGATCGCCAGCGGGGTCGAACTGTGAGCGGCCCGCGCACCACCGCGGCACAGGCCGGCATCGGCCTCGGCAGCGCCATCGCCGTGGCGATCAGCTGGAGCCTCCACCAGTCGATCATCTGGGCCGCGATCCACGGCTTCCTCAGCTGGTTCTACGTGATCTATTACGCGCTGACCCGTCCCGGCGGGATCGGCGGCTAAATCGCCCCTTCCGTTTCGCGCCGGCCCTCAGTAACGCGGCCGCATGCGCACCCTGTCCGACATTCTCGAAGAGTACGAATTCCTCGAAGGCGACGAGCGGTATGGCCTGCTGATCGAGCTCGGCCGCAGCCTAGAGCCCATGCCCGAGGCACTGAAGACCGATGCGACGCTGGTGCGGGGATGCTCGGCGGCGGTATGGGTCTACCCTGCCGGGACGGACGCGGACAAGCTGCACTTCCTCGCCGACAGCAACGCAGCGATCACCAAGGGCATCGTCGCGCTGGTGATCGCAGCGGTGCAGGACAGGCCCGCCGCCGAGGTCGCCGCGATGGACGTGATGGGCGCGCTCGCACCGTTCGATCTGAAAAACCAGCTGTCGAGCAACCGCACCCAGGGGGTGCCGAACATGATCGCGCTGGTGAAGGAACACGCCGCACGGCTGGCGGCTGGCTGACCATCTGGCGCACGGGGCCCTATGCCGTAAACTCGTCTTCGGGGGACAGGCGTTGTGCGAGTCGCCCCCGATGGGGAGATCCGCCATGCTCACCACTGCCAAGCCCGTCTGCTTCGTCCTTACTGCCGATCTGCCCGAGGCGCGCAGCTTCTACACCGAGACGCTGGGCCTCCGCGAAACCGGGGAAGACCCCTTCGCTGTCAGCTATGATCTGGCGGGCACCACGCTGCGCCTCACCAAGGTCGAAGGCCACGCGGCGGGCCCGCACACCGTGCTCGGCTGGCAGGTTGCCGACATCGGCGCGGCGATCACGGATTTGAACGCCAAGGGGGTCGCTTTCGCGATCTATGAAGGCTTTGGCCAGGACGCGCAGGGCGTGTGGACCGATCCCGGGTCGGGCACCAAGATAGCTTGGTTCCACGATCCCGAAGGCAACAACCTGAGCCTGACACAGTTCGGCTAGAGCTGGCCTAGAGGTTGCGCCCCACGGTCTCAAAACCCTCGGCCCCGGCACTGTCGCGCACCACGGCGATTCCGGCTTCCTTCTGCGCCTTCAGCTCGGCCTTGAGCTTGGCCGGGTCGCGCGCGAAGACGAAGCCGAAGCTCACCCCGCCCTCCTTGCCGATCGTCGCGTGGTGGAGCTTGTGCGCCTGCACGAGCCGCTTGGCGTAGCCCTTGCGCGGCACCCACTTCCAGTAGCGCTGGTGCACCAGACCGTCGTGCACGAGCGTGTAGATCACCCCGTAGAGCGTGATCCCGACCGCGAACCACCACAGCCAGTCCCAGTAGAGCGAGCCGTAGATATACATCGCGGCGTTGATCGTGCCGAAGACCACCGCGAACAGGTCGTTCTTTTCCAGCACATTGTCATGCGGCTCGTGGTGGTCGCGGTGCCAGCCCCAGCCCCAGCCGTGCATGATGTACTTGTGCGCGTACCAGGCGAACAGCTCCATCCCGATCAGCGAGGACATGACGGTCAGGAATATCTCGAGCCAGCTCATGCGGGCACCTTCTCAGCGATCTCGACACGGCCCACCCCGGCCCGGCGCGCGTCCGGGAGCGCCCACCACGGCACGTCGGGACGGCGGTGGTGTTCGAGATGATAGCCGAAATGGAAGCATGTGGCGAGGCTGACCAGCGTGCCGAAATCTTCCGACCGGGCATTGTGGTGATCGGCAAAGCCGCCGGCCGTCTCGCCCGGAATGTGGCGGTGGGTGCGGAAGGTGCCGAAATAGAACAGCTGGAGCGAGGACGCGAGCGCCGGCAGGCCATAGAGGAGCACGATCTGCACCATCGGGATCTCCAGCACCAGCCAGTAGATGCCCACCACGGTGTGCACGAACAGGATCGAGCGCCAGCCGAAATAGCGGCGGAAGAAGGTCGCGTACCAGCGCCAGAAATCGCCCGGGTTGTGCTCGTCGAAATCGGGATCGCCTGCATGACCCGACAGCTTGTGGTGGGTGAGATGCGCGTCGCGCAGGTATTTCCAGCCAAAGCCCGCGTAGAGCGCCAGCAATACCGTCCCAATACCGGCGTTGAGCCGGGGATGGCCGGGCACCAGCGTTCCGTGCATCGCATCGTGGCAGACGATGAACACGCCGACCGAGAGCCAGCACTGCACCCCGGCCATGATCAGCGCGAGCGGCCAGTTGCTCCAGGTCAGTTCGAACACGAACATCGCATAGGCGTGGATCGCCAGCCAGCTCCCGGCAATCGCCAGCGCCAGCGCAAGGCCGATGGCGCGCTGGAAGCCGTGGGGGGGCAAGGCGAAAGCGGGGTTTATCCGCAATGGGATACGCACGGGGCTGGCATAAGGATGCCTATAGAGGGCGCGCGGCAAACGGCAATTGCGTTTGCATCGCGGCCGGTTGCGCCGCCCGGTGGCGAGGCTGCGACGGGGGCGGGCGGGCCTCAACGAGGTTAGGGCCGCCCTGCCGGTTTGAGCCTCTGCTCCGCGCTCCCCTTCCCCGGCCGGAGACCATGCGCGATGAAACTGAGACCGCTCGATCAGCAGACCATCGTCATCACCGGCGGCTCGTCGGGGATCGGGCTGGCAACCGCGCGCCTTGCCGCCGAGCGCGGGGCCAATGTCGTGATCATCGCGCGCAGCGAGGACGGGCTCGAGGCCGCCGCCGCGCCGATCCGCGCCGAGGGCTGGCGCTGCGACACGATCGTCGCGGACGTTGGCAGCCGCGAGGATGTCGCCGCCGCCGTCGAGGAGGTCATCGGCCGCCACGGCGGGTTCGACACCTTCGTCAGCAATGCGGGTGTGGGCGCCTATGCGCTGCTCGAAGAGATCTCCGACACCGACCACCGCCAGGTGTTCGCGACGAACTACTGGGGCACGGTCCACTGCGCGACCGAGGCGCTGCCGCATCTCAAGGCGCACGGCGGCGCGCTGATCGTCACCGGCTCGATCGCCTCGGACATGCCCTCGCCGGTCCTGTCTGCCTATGCGGCGAGCAAGCATGCGGTGAAGGGCTATGTCGATTCCCTGAGGCTCGAACTGATGCACGAGAAGGCACCGGTCAGCGTGAGCCTGATCCAGCCCTCCGGCATCAACACGCCCTTCGTCGACAAGGCGCTGAACCAGATGAAGGCGCGCGCGATGATCCCGCCGCCGATCTATTCGCCCGATCTGGTCGCCGAGGCGATCCTCCATGCCGCGACCCGCCCCACCCGCGACATGATCGTTGGCGGCGGCGGGCGGGCGATGACGCTGCTGGCACGGGCGCTCCCCAATCTCGCCGACCGGGTGTTCCAGTACGCCTTCTTCAGCACCGCGATCGACAAGGACAAGCCGCCGCAGGACAGCAGCGTCAAGGGCTTCCACAGCGGCGGGGGCGAGGGCAAGGTCTACGGCGTCCTGCCGATGCGGCAGACCAGCCTCTACACCTTCGCGCGCAGGAAGCCGGCGGCGGCACTGGCCGGGGCGGTGATCGCCGCCGGCGCGGCCGGCGCGCTGGCTGCGGCGCTGCGCCGGCGCTAGCGCTGCGCGCGCACGAGGCGCGCGACCGCACCCCAGCTCGCCGCGAGATGATCGGCACCCGCCGCGCGCAGCCGCGCATCGTGGCCGGGCCGGATATGCGCGCCGGCGAGGAGCCCGACCACCTCCATTCCTGCCGCCTTGGCCGCCTGCACCCCGGAAGGACTATCCTCGATCACCAGACATGCCTCGGGCGCGACCGCGAGCCGCTCGGCGGCGAGCAGGTAGATGTCGGGCGCGGGCTTGCCGTTCGCGACGAGCTCGGCGCTGAACACATGCGGGCCGAACGCCGGGGCAAGCCCCAGCACCTCGAGGCACTGCGCAAGCCGCGCGGGAGAGCTCGATGAGGCGATGGCGCGCGGCATTTCTCCCAGCGCGCGGATGAAGTCCCCGGCCCCCGGCACCTCGGCCAGATCGCGGCGGAAACGTGCCGTCATCCGCGCCGACAGCCGCTCGTCCCAGCCGGGCGGCAGCGCATGGCCGAGCCCCGCCTCGATCAGCGCGATCATCTCTGCCCAGCGCGTGCCGACATAGCGCGCGTAGGATTCCTCGAGGCTCGTCGGCAGGCCGAGCGCGGTCAGCTCCTCGGCCAGAACGGCGTTGGCGAGCATCTCGCTATCGGCGATCACGCCGTCGAAATCGAAGATGACGGCGGCGTGTCGGTGCATCGCGGAAGAAGAATGCGGCGGACGACGCTCCGGAGGAACGCCGCCCGCCCGGAGCGTCAGTTGACGATGCCGATCGTGTCGGGATTGCCATCCGGATCGCCGCTCACGTTGCCGCCGTTGCCGACCGCACCCTGAAGCAGGATGCCCGACAGGTGCGGCGCGGCCATGGAGGTGCCTGACATGACGGCATATCCGCCGTTCAGCGAGGTCGAATTGACCGCCGTGCCGGGCTCCGCGAAATCGACCGGCGGGTTCCCGAAGTTCGAGAAGCTCGACCAGACATCGCCATTGGCGAAGGAGGAGACGGTGTAGACATTCGGCCCGTTGACACGCGCGGGCGAGGTGGTGGTGGCGCTGGTCGCGCTGTTTCCTGCCGCGATGACGAAGCGCACGCCGGTCGCTGCAGCGTTCAGCACCGCGGTATCCAGCGCCGAGCTGACGCCGCCGCCAAGGCTCATGTTGGCGACATCACCCGAGCGCCCGTTGGCCGCGACATAGTCGACACCGGCGATGACGCCGGAGGTGGTACCCGAACCGCGCCGGTCGAGCACGCGCACTGCCACGACGGGCGCACCCGGCGCCACGCCGACGACGCCGATAGTGTTGTTGATCGCGGCAATCGTGCCGGCCACGTGCGTGCCGTGACCGTCCCCGTCCTCCGGCGACGTATCCCTGATGAAGCTGCGCGAGCGGGCGACGTCGACGTTGAGATCGGGATGATCGAGATCAATCCCGCTGTCGATCACCCAAGCGGTTGCGAAGGTCCCGGCAGCCCCTCCGCGCACGCGGGCCACGCCCCAGGGAACGGTTTGCGCCGGCTGGGTGGTGCCGCCGCCGCCGGGCTTCCTCTGGGCGATGGTGACGACCTGATCCTGCTCGCAATAGGCGATCGAAGGATTTTTCTCGCGCATCTTGGCGAGGCCCTGTGCCGAGGCGCGGATCGAGAAGCCCTTAAGGGCCTTGGTGTAGGTATGGCCGATCTGGCCGGTGGCCTCCTGCGCGGCGGCATTGGCATGCTCGGGCACGCGCGCGGCCGACACGCTCGCGTCGAGCACGCAGATATAGCTGTCGGCGATCTTGTCGCCGGCCTTCTGCGCGCTGGCGGGCGCGGCGAGCGCCACCAGCGGCAGCCCGGCGAGAATGGCAAAGGACCCTGCTTTGATCATGTCTGATAACCCCCGTTAGGTTGACGCGCTCTCCTCTCATGAGCGCGAAGGGTGGAACCTAACAATCCTGGGGGATGGATGCGAGAAAAAGTTATCCTCTACGCAGATTTACCGTAATTTTTGAATAGGATGCGCCCGCCCCCGGAGCCGGGCTTGTGCGGCGGGAATTCGGGAAGCTGCGGCGGCTCCGGGACGGGATGGCCCGGGTCAGCTTCTGCGGGGTGCGCGCACCGGTCGCGGTGCCGTCGGGCTGGCTGCCCGGGAGTATTGCCGTGCCGTGTCCCCCGCCGCGCCTTCTCGGAGCGCCGGGGGCGCCTCTCCCGTCATTCGCCCTGGGGAAAGAAGAAGGCGCGCAGATGCTCGCCGATGCGCGCCGGGCGCAGGGTTTCGGCATCGATGCAGCACCACGAGGATTGCACCTCGGCGAGCACATCTTCGCCGCGCTTGATCAGCGTCGAATAGAAGGCGCGCGCGCCGTTGAAGCGTTCGAGCACGGTCTGCGCGATCACCGTATCTTCGAGGAAGGCGGGCTTGCGGTAGGTGATCTCGTGCTTCAGCGCGACCCACGCCTTGCTCGCCACGTCCTCGGCGGGGGCGATGCCGCGCCAATGCGCCAGCACCGCATCCTGCACCCAGCCCAGGTAGCGCGCGTTGTTGACATGACCCATGAAGTCGATGTCTTCGGCCGCCACGGTGATCGGGTGAAAGAACGGGCGCGCTGGGGATTCGGTTGCTGACATAATTGTAAACTAGCGCAAGTATATGACAAATTCCACCTGCCCGGACGGGTAAATTGCCGTAATCTTGCCACGGCTCGTGGAACAGGATTATGGGCGTCCGGTTTCGGGTCACCCCTCACGCCCTTCAACCGATGGAACCGATCATGGCCAGCCGCCCCCGCACGCTCTACGAGAAGATCTGGGACGCGCATGTCGTCGAGACGCGCGACGATGGCACGGCGCTGATCTATATCGACCGCCATCTGGTGCACGAGGTAACGAGCCCGCAGGCCTTCGAGGCGCTGAGGATCGCGGGGCGCCCGGTGCGCCGGCCCGAACTGACGCTGGCCGTGCCCGATCACAACCTGCCGACCACGGCGCGGGTGGATGCGGGCGGCCGTCCGCTGCCCATCCTCGATCCCGAAAGCGCCGCGCAGCTTGCCGCGCTCGAGGTCAACGCCCCCGCCTTCGGCATCCGCTACATCCCCGCGACCGCGAAGGAGCAGGGGATCGTGCATGTGGTGGGGCCCGAACAGGGCTTCTCGCTGCCCGGCACCACCATCGTCTGCGGGGATTCGCACACCGCCTGTCACGGGGGCCTGGGGGCCCTCGCCTTCGGCATCGGGACGAGCGAGGTCGAGCATGTGCTGGCGACCCAGACGCTGCTGCTCCAGCAATCGAGGCCGATGGAAGTGCGGGTGGAGGGCGACCTCGGCCCCGGGGTGAGCGCCAAGGACCTGATCCTCCACATCATCGGCCGGATCGGCGCGGCGGGCGGGTCGGGCTTCGTGATCGAATATCGCGGCAAGGTGTTCGAGCGCATGACGCTCGAGGAGCGCCTCACGGTCTGCAACATGAGCATCGAGGCCGGCGCACGTGCCGGCCTGATCGCGCCGGACGACGTGACCTTCGCCTATCTGAAGGGCCGCCCGATGGCCCCAAAGGGCGCGGAATGGGACGCGGCGGTGGCCTATTGGCGCACGCTGCATACGGATGATGGCGCGGTCTTCGCCAAGTCGGTCGTGATCGACGCCGCCGCTGTCGAGCCCAGCGTCACCTGGGGCACCAGCCCCGAGGACGTCGTGCCGATCGGCGGCCGGGTGCCCTCGCCCGAAGACTTCGCCGACGAGAGCAAACGCCTCGCCGCGCAGAAATCGCTCGACTACATGGGCCTCACCCCCGGCACCCCGATGACCGAGGTCAGCATCGAGAACGTCTTCATCGGCTCCTGCACCAACAGCCGCATCGAGGACCTGCGCGCCGCCGCCGCGATCCTCAAGGGCCGCCGCAAGGCCGACAATGTGCGCTGGGCGATCGTCGTCCCCGGATCGGGCCTCGTGAAGGCACAGGCCGAGGAGGAGGGGCTCGACCGGATCTTCACCCAAGCCGGCTTCGAATGGCGCGAGCCGGGCTGCTCGGCATGCCTCGGGATGAACCCCGACAAGGTCCCGCCGGGCGAGCGCTGCGCCTCGACCAGCAACCGCAATTTCGTGGGGAGACAGGGCCCGGGCGCGCGCACGCACCTCGTCTCCCCCGCGATGGCCGCGGCGGCGGCGGTGGCAGGGCGGCTCGCCGACGTGCGCGAACTCGTCTGATGCGCTGGCCGTTCGGACGCAAGGAGCAAAGCGCCGCCGAGAAGCTGCGCGGTGAATGGCAATGCAGCAATTGCGGTACACACCATTCCGGGATGTTCGATCTTTCTCCGCTTTCGCCAGACCCATGGCCTTACGCGAGGGACTACGAACCGAATGCCGACCTGCGGATGGATGGCGACTTCCTGAGCGACGACTTCTGCGTGATGGGCGGATCGACATTCTTCGTGCGCTGCGTGCTGCCCATACCGGTCCACGGAATGGATCACGATTTCGCGTTCGGCTGCTGGGGCACGCTCAAGCGCGAAAACTTCGATCACTACATCGACCATTTCGATGCGGGGACGATACCTCCCGAAGCACCGTTCTTCAGCTGGCTGTGCAACTCGCTGCGTCCCTTCGACCTGACCAAGCCGCTTGCCTGCCAGATGCAGCCGGTTGCCGGGCGCCAGAGGCCCATGCTTTTCGTCGTCGAAGAAGACCATCCGCTTGCCGTCGCCCAACGCGATGGCATCTCGCCAGACGAGGTCATGCGGTATTACAAGTTGCACGGACACGGCGGAGTGTGACCCCAGCCCCTTGAAACCCTTGCCCACGAGGCGCATGGAATATCCATGACCGACGAAACCCCCAAGAAATCGAACACCGCCCGCACCGCCGCGATTGCCGCAGCGGGCGCCATCGGATCGGCGGCCGTGGCCGCAGCGCTGCTCTATGCCAGCAAGCGCAAGAAGAAGCCGAACGAGCCGACCCAGCCCGGCCCGATTCCTTCGGGCGAGCCGCCCGAGACCGACTGAGGCCCCCCGATGCAGCCCCTCACCCGCGTCGAAGGCCGCGCCATTCCGCTCGGCCTCAAGAATGTCGACACCGACATCATCATCCCGGCCAGGTGGCTGAAGACCATCAGCCGCGAACGCCTCGGCGCGGGCGCGTTCGAGGTGCTGCGCGCGGAACCGGGCAATGTCTTCGACGATCCCGCCTATCAGGGCGCGCCGATCCTGATCGCGGGCGACAATTACGGCTGCGGCTCCAGCCGCGAGCACGCCGCCTGGGCGATGCTCGACCTTGGCATCCGCGTGGTGATCGCGCCGAGCTTTTCCGACATCCATTCGGGCAATGCGGTCAAGAACGGCATCCTGCCCGTGGTGCTGCCGCAGGATGCGGTCGACCGGCTGCTGGAAGTGGCGCGCGAGGGGCTAGAGATCACCGTCGATCTCGAAGCGCAGACCGTCACCACCCCCTATCAGGACCGCTTCGCCTTCGAGATCGATCCGTTCCGCAAGCACTGCCTCATGAACGGCCTCGACGAGGTCGGGCTGACGATGGCGCGGGGCGAGGCGATCGGCGGGTTCGAGGCGGCGCGCACCGCGGCCCAGCCGTGGCTGATGCGCGGCACTGCCGCCTGACACACGAACAAACAGGGAGAGGACTACCGATGAAAGCCATTCGCACCCACCAGACCGGCGGGCCCGAGACCCTGACCTTGGACGAGGTCGAAACCCCCGCCCCCGGCAAGGGCGAAGTGCTGGTCGCGGTCAAGGCCTGCGCGATCAACTATCCCGACGGCCTCATCATCCGCGACATGTACCAGTTCAAGCCCGCCCGCCCCTTCTCGCCCGGCGGCGAGATTTCCGGCGTGATCGAGGCGCTCGGCGAAGGTGTCGAGGGCTTTGCGGTGGGTGACCGCGTGCTCGCCGGGATCGGCAATGGGGGCCTCGCCGAGAAGGTCGTGGTGCCCGCCGGCCGCATGTTCAAGGTGCCCGACGGCGTGCCCTTCGAGAAGGCCGCCTCGTTGCTGATGACCTACGGCACCACCATCCACGGCCTCAAGGACCGCGGACACATCAAGGCGGGCGACACCGTGCTGATCCTCGGCGCGGCGGGCGGCGTGGGCCTCTCGGCGATCGAACTCGCCAAGGCCTTTGGCGCGCGTGTGGTCGCCGCGGTCTCCTCCGAGGCAAAGGGCGAGGTCGCGCGCAAGGCCGGGGCGGACGAGGTGGTCATCTACCCCCGCGAGGCGATGGACAAGGATGCCTCAAAGGCGCTCGCCGATGCCTTCAAGAAGGCGTGCGGGCCGGAAGGCGCGAACATCGTCTACGACATCGTCGGCGGGCAATATTCCGAGCCCGCGCTGCGCGCCATCGCCTGGGAAGGCCGCTTCCTGGTGGTCGGCTTCCCCGCCGGAATCGCCAAGATGCCGCTCAACCTCACCCTGCTGAAGTCCTGCGACATCTGCGGCGTGTTCTGGGGCGCCTTCACCGCGCGCGACCCCAAGGGCTTCCACGCGCAGGTGATGGAGCTGTTCGACCTGATGGCGGCCGGCAAGATCGACCCGCTGGTAAGCGAAACCTTCCCCCTCGCCCGCGCCGGCGATGCCATCGCCAAGCTCGAGGCGCGCGAGGCGGTGGGCAAGCTCGTGGTGACGATGGATTGATGTTCCGGAGCGGGCCGGTTGGCGCTTGAAGGCGCGGCCCGCCCGCTCTATCGCTGCCCTCGGATCGTCACCCGAGGGACAACACGAACATGACCGATTTCAGGGATCGCGAACGCGCCGAGGAAGCCCATTTCGCGCTCGAGGGGGAGACCGCCTTCCGCATCCTCGCCCGCCGCAACCGTCTGCTCGGCGAATGGGCGGCGGGGCTGATGAGCCTCACCCCCGAAGAGACCGACGCCTACCGCAAGGCGGTGGTGCAGGCCGAGTTCGAGGAAGCCGGCGACGAGGACGTGGTGCGCAAGCTCCTGGGCGACCTGACGGGCGCGCAGATCGACATCGCGGAAGCCGATATCCGCGCGAAGCTCAACGAACTGGCGATCGAGGCGCGCCGCCAGCTGCTCGGCGAGGTCTGATACCATGCCCATGTCCGCACGCGAGATCACCGAGGCGATCACCGCCGCGCTCCCCGGCGCGGTGGTCGAACTGCGCGACCTTGCGGGCGACGACGACCACTGGGCGGCGACCGTCACCGCTCCGCAATTCGCCGGTCTCAGCCGCGTGGCGCAGCACAAGCTGGTCTACAATGCGCTCGGCGGGCGGATGGGCGGCGTGCTGCACGCCTTGCAAGTCACCACGGTTGTTCCCAAGTAGGCTTCATCCACCCACCACCTGCCAAGGCCGCACACCCCATGTCCGACGTCAACGCGCGCATCTCCGATCTCGTCACCAGCAACGATGTGGTGCTGTTCATGAAGGGCACGCCGCTGTTCCCGCAATGCGGCTTCTCGAGCCGCGCGGTGGCGATCCTCGACCACTGCGGCGTCGCCTATGAGAGCGTCGACGTGCTGCAGGACATGGAAATCCGCCAGGGCATCAAGAGCTTTTCCGACTGGCCGACGATCCCGCAGCTCTACGTCAAGGGCGAATTCGTCGGCGGCAGCGACATCATGATGGAGATGTTCGAGGCGGGGGAACTGCAGCAGCTGCTGAATGAGCAGGGCGTGAAGACTGCCTGATTTTGCGCACCCGCCTCCGCGGGTGCCTCCTCGGCGCTGTTCCTCCGCTGTGCTCCGGGCGCCTGCGGGCGGCCGTTCGGCC
>NZ_LSJS01000119.1 GCF_001557325.1 Erythrobacter donghaensis | reverse complement strand
TCGGCAATGTCTGGACGCGCTTTCCCCAGAAGACGACCAACATTGCCAACCTGCAGCTGCCGCGCGCCCGTGCTGGGTGCGGCGGCATCGACATCTTTGCCGGCTCGTTCAGCTTCATCAACGCGAGCGAGATCGTGGCGATGCTGAAGGCCGTCGCGAACAATGCCGTCGGCTTCGCCTTCAGCCTGGCGATCGACACGGTATGCCCGGAATGCTCGAAGATCATGCAGGAGTTCAGCCAGAAGGCTCAGCTCATGA
>NZ_LSJS01000118.1 GCF_001557325.1 Erythrobacter donghaensis | reverse complement strand
TGCGGGCCGAGCTTACGACATCGGCCAGCTCGAAGAACTTGCGCCTCGCATGGGCGAAGCAGCCTGCCTCGAGCACGGGGCCGGGGTCGCGTCCTTCGCGATAGAGGTCGTTGTAGCCGCTATAGGCATCGGCCTGCAGGATACCGGACCAGCCTGCGAGATGGGCTTGCGGGTGCTCTCCGCGCCGATCGCGCGAGTAGTGGAACAGGACTGCCGGTGGATCGGTCCCGGCGAACGGACGATCATCGCGGACATAGACCCATAATCGGGCCACATCGGTCTTGCCCTTGGCCATGACCGGCACGGTGGTATCGTCGCCGTGGA
>NZ_LSJS01000117.1 GCF_001557325.1 Erythrobacter donghaensis | reverse complement strand
CTGTCGGCCGGAGCCGCCGCGCCCTCGCTCGCCGCCTCGGCCGCGCCGCTGGCGGCGGACGGGCGGATCACGGGCCGACGCGGAGCGCCACCGGTTCCTGCGGCGGTCGTCCCCGGGGGCGCCCCGGCTGCCGGGGTCGCCGTCCCGCGCGCCGCCAGCGCGGCGGCGGAGACCGGGACGCCGGAGATCGTCACCGGCGTTTCGGCGAGCTTGGGCGCGCTCTGCCCGCCGATCGTAACCGACAGCGCATCGGGCCGCCCGGTGTTGATGCGCGGGTCCTTGGCGGTCACCGGCACCTCGATCGTCTCGCCGAGCTTCAATGTGCGCTCGGCGAGCCGCGCGCCGCCCTCTTCATAGAGCCGCACCCAGATCCCGTCCTCGAGCGCGGTCAGCACCACCGGCCCGCTCGGCACGGGCGCGGCGCTCGGAGCGGCAGGCCGAGCGGCGGTCGCGCTCGGCGCGGGCTCGGGCGACAGCAGCGAGGCCGGGCCCGTGCCCGCGCCGAAATAGCTCCCCGCAAAGGCGACGATCCCGAGCATCAGGATCACCACCGCGCCCGCAGCCGCCCAGGCGAGGCCCGCCGAGGGCAGGCGCGCCGGATCGCCGGGCTCCATGCCGCCGGAGGGCACTGTGCGGCGCATCGAGCCGTCCGCGAGCTCGGCGCGCACGGCATCGGTGATCGCCGCCTCGTCGAGCCCCACCGCCTTGGCATAGGTGCGGGCAAAGCCGATCGCATAGGCGCGCGAGGGCAGGTTCTCGAACGCGTCGGCCTCGATCGCTTCGAGATGGCGCAGCGGAATACGGGTTTCGGCGGCGATATGCGCCAGTTCCAGTCGCTGCGCCTCGCGCGCGGCGCGCAAAGTCGCGCCGGGGCCGGAAACGGCGTCTTGAGGCGCATCGGCGGCGCTGTCGAATTCTTCGCTATCCATGTGACCCGGGTCCCGCGCCTTCTTGCCGAGGCGTTGCGTGAGAGTGATGTATGATTGGCTCGCTGCGGGACTCACCCGCTCGGGTGCGTCCTGTCAAGCATCGCCATAACATGCCGCCGCACCGTGGCCACGCTTCTCCGCAAGCCGCGCTTCAATCATATTCGATCTCGCGTGCGGCGGCCCATGCGGCGAGCTCGTCGCGCAAGCTACCGGTGGGGCTGGCGAGCCAGCCGTTCATCGCCGCGGTCAGCTCGGCCAGGTCGACCTTGCGCACCAGTTCCTTGATCGGGCCCACGGCCGCCGGGGTGATCGAGAGGCGGCGGTAACCGATGCCGAGCAGCGCCAGCGCCTCCAGCCGCCGCCCGCCCATCTCGCCGCACACGCCGATGTCGACCCCGCTGCCGAGGCTGGTCTGCATCACCCGGCGCAGGAACCGGAGGATCGAGGGGCTGAGCCAGTCGTAGCGCTCCGCCAGCTTGGGGTTGGCGCGGTCGGCGGCGAACAGGAACTGGGTCAGGTCATTGGTGCCGATGGAGAGGAAGGAGAGGCGCGGCAGCAGCATGTCGAGCACCTCGGCGAGCGCGGGCACTTCGAGCATGGCGCCGAAATTGATCCGTTCGGGCAGGAGCTTCTTCTGCGCGCGCAGGAAGGCGAGCTGTTCGTCGAACACCGCCTTGGCAGCGTCGAACTCCCACGGCTCGGACACCATCGGGAACATGACGTAGAGCGAGCGCCCCGCCGCCGCCTCGAGCAGCGAGCGCGCCTGGATCTTCATCAACCCCTCGCGCTCCAGCGCCAGCCGCAGCGCGCGCCAGCCCATCGCCGGGTTCTCGTCCTGCGCGGCGATCTCGGAGGCAAGGTAGGGCACCGACTTGTCGCCGCCGATATCGACCGTGCGGAAAATCACCGGCTTGTCGCCGGCCGCATCGAGCACGTCGCGGTAGAGCCGCGTCTGGCGCTCGCGCTGCGGCAGGGTGGCCGAGACGAGGAACTGGAACTCGGTGCGGAACAGGCCCACGCCGTCGGCGCCGGTCATGGCGAGCGCGCTCATGTCGTCGCGCAGGCCGGCATTCATCATCACCTGGATGCGCGTGCCGCAGCGGGTGAAGGGCTCGACATCGCGCAAGCTGGCGTAGGCCGCCTGCTTTTCGCGGCTCTTGGCAAAGCGCGCCTGAAAGGCGTCGGCGACCTGCGGCAGGGGGCGCACGATGGCATTGCCCGCGGTCGCATCGAGCAGGATCTCGTCGCCCTCGCGGATGGTGGTGCGCACGCCTTTGGTGCGGCCGATCACGGGCACGTTCATCGCCCGGGCAACGATCACGACGTGGGCGGTGAGCGAGCCCTCTTCGAGGATCACGCCCTTCAGCCGCCGCTTGTCGTATTCGAGAAGTTCGGCCGGGCCGAGGTTGCGCGCGATCAGGATCGAATCCTTGCGCAGGCCTTGCGAGGCGGCGGTGCCGAACCGCCCGGCTACGATCCTGAGCAAGCGGTTCGCCAAATCCTCGAGGTCATGCATCCGGTCGGCGAGCAGCGGATCGTCGATCTCGCGCATCCGCATCCTTGTGTGCTGCTGCACGCGCTCGATCGCGGCCTCGGCGGTGAGGCCGGAATCGATCGCCTCGTTGATGCGCCGCGACCAGCCCTCGTCATAGGCGAACATCTTGTAGGTCTCGAGCACCTCCTCGTGCTCGCCGCCGACGCCGAATTCGGCCTGGCTGGCGAGGCTGTCGATCTGCTCGCGCATCCGGTCGAAGGCGCGGTAGACGCGCTGGCGCTCGGCCTCGATGTCCTCGGCCATGACCTGGGTGATCTCGACCCGCGGCTGGTGGTAGACGGCAACCCCGGCCCCCAGCCCCTTGACCAGCGTGAGCCCGGTGAGCGTCTGCGGCCCGGACTGTTCGGCGGTGAGGCCGAGGGCCTGCTCCTCGTCGATCAGTTCGGCATTGGCGATCAGTTCGGAGAGCACCATCGCGGTGGTCTGGAGCGCCTCGATCTCGATGTCCTCGTAACGGCGCGGCTCGACGTGCTGGACGCACAGCACGCCCACCGCGCGCTCGCGGTAGACGATGGGGACGCCCGCGAAGGAGTGGAACTTCTCCTCGCCGGTTTCGGGGCGGTACTGGAAGTCGGGATGCGCCTTGGCCTCGGCGAGGTTCAGCGTCTCGACCTTCTGCGCGATCGCGCCGGTCAGCCCCTCGCCGATCGCCATGCGGGTGACGTGCACCGCGCTCTGGTTGAGGCCGCGCGTGGCGAAGAGTTCGAGCATCCCCTCGCGCAGCAGATAGATCGAGCAGACCTCGCTCGACAGGCACTCGCCGATGATCTCGACGACCTGATCGAGCTTGGCCTGCGCGTGCATCCGCGAGGCCATCACCTCGGTAAGGCGGAGCAGGATCTGGCGGGCGGCGGCGGCGGCGGTCATACCTTGGAGGATGTATGCCGACCGCGCGGCAAATGCAAAAGGGGCATTCGTCCGCTGGCGCCGCCCCCGCTCAGGCGGGCGTCAGACCCCGGCGATTTCCTCTTTCAATCGCAGCTTCTGCTTCTTGAGAAGCTGGATCGTCGCGGTGTCGGGCACGGGCCGGGCCAGTTCGTCGCGCAGACGGGCTTCGAGGCCGGCGTGCTTGGTCTGGAGGGCGGTGAGGTGCGAGGACACTGCGGTCGATGCCATGAGGCGTTCTCCTGTCGTAGCGGGGGGATGCCCCCGGGCAGGCGACTCGGCACGCTGGGCGGCCGGGCCGCAGGTTCGAAAGAACCACAGGAAGGCTGGCATGGAAAGCCCTGACGAATCCTTACGCCGCACCCCCGGGGCAGAATGCGGCACGCCGTGCGGGAGGCGATCCGCGTCGCGAAGCCTCTACCCAAACCGGCCGGGAACGCGTAGCGCGTGGCTGCAATGGCGCAGCCGAGGGCCGCGCGGGCCGAGGGAAGATCAGGGGCGACGAATGACCGAGCAGGAGCTCAGGAAAAAGCTCGAATTGCTCAAGACCGAGCACCGCGATCTCGACGCCGCGATCGCCGCCCTGACCGAGGCGGCGCGCGGCTCGGCCTCGGCCGACATGCTCCAGATCGCGCGGCTCAAGAAGCGCAAGCTGCGCCTGAAGGACCAGATCGCGATCATCGAGGACACGCTGCTACCCGATATCATCGCGTGATTTGATCGCGGGTTCGCTGGCGTGCGACCGGTCTTTCCCATGGTTAGCGGATCATCAATTCTGTTCCCGGAAGGGACGGATGCGAAAATTACTTGGAAAGTAACCATAGTCATATGGCGGCCCGCCCCGCACAGGCGTAGGATCGCGCCCGATGGCCCGCACCACCAACCTCTCGCGCCCGATCATCGAGGCGCTCTACACCGAGGCGCTCGTCCTCGCCGATGAGGTGCGCGCGGTGTTCGCCGCCGGCGTGCGCGAGCCGCTGACGGGGGAGGACGCCTTCGTGCGCCTCGCGCTCTCGACCGAGGGGCTCAAGACCACCACGCGAATGATGCACGTGCTCGCCTGGCTCCTCAACCAGCGCGCGCTGTTCTCGGGCGAGCTCTCCGAGAACCAGGTGCGGCTCCACGGCGCGCTGCCGGCAGACCGCCCCTCGGACGAGGCGCAGCTCGCGCTGCTCGAGCCCGAGACCCGCGAACTGATCGCCGACACCGAGAAGCTCCACCAGCGCATCGCCCGGCTGGACGAGGCGTGGCGCGGGCATTTCGAGATGGCCTCCCCGGCGCGCGCCTTCCAGGATCGCATCGGGCGGGAATTGGGACGGTTCGGATAGGCGATTACGAGACGGCGAGGGCCTTGCGCCACGCCGCCAGCCGCGCGTCCCTGACATCGTCCGCCATCGCCGGCTCGAAGGTTGCCAGCCGCCCGCGCATCGCGGCGCAGGCCGCTGCCAGATCGGGATGAAGCCCCGCCCCCGCCGCCGCCAGCATCGCCGCGCCCAGTGCCGTCGTCTCGACGAAGCCGGGGCGCTCGACCGTCACCCCCAGCATGTCGGCGAGGTCCTGCGCCATCCAGTCGTTGGCTGCCATCCCGCCGTCGATCCTGAGCGTCTCCCACGGCGCGCCGTCGGCGGTGAAGGCGGCGCACAGGTCGTGCGTCTGGTGCGCCATCGCCTCCAAAGCCGCACGCGCAAGCTCGGCCTTGCCGCTGGCGAAGGAGAGCCCCGCGATCACGCCGCGCGCCTCGGCCCGCCAGTGCGGCGCGCCGAGGCCCGCCAGCGCGGGCACGATCACCACGCCCCCGCTGTCGGGGATCGAGCGCGCCAGCGCCTCGGTCTCCGCGGCGACCTCGACGATCCCGAGCGAATCCCTCAGCCATTGCACCAGGCTCCCCGCGACGAACACCGATCCCTCGATGGCATAGGTGCGCATGCCATCGCACTGGGTCAGCACGGTGCCGAGCAGGCGGTTGGTCGAGCGCGGGATGCGGGCGCCCTGACAGGTCAGCACGAAGGCCCCGGTGCCGTAGGTCGCCTTGGTCTCACCCGGCGCGAGGCAGCCCTGCCCGACAGTCGCCGCCTGCTGGTCGCCCGCAAGGCCGGTGATCGGGATGGCGCGGCCGAACAGCGCCGCATCGGTCACCGCGAGCGGCCCCGAGGTGTCCACCACCCCCGGAAGCGCCGCGCGCGGGACGCCGAGAAGATCGCAAAGACCTTCGTCGAACTGCGCATCGTGCAGCCCCATCAGCAAGGTGCGGCTGGCGTTGGATGCATCGGTGATATGCGCCGCGCCGCCCGTGAGCTTGAACACCAGCCAGCTCTCGACCGTCCCGAAGGCGAGCGTGCCCTTCTCCGCCGCAGACTTCACTTCGGGCACGTTGTCGAGCATCCAGCGCATCTTGGTGCCCGAGAAATAGGGATCGAGCAGCAGGCCGGTGCGCTCCTGCACCCCGGCCTCGTGGCCCGCCTCGCGCAGCGCAATGCAGAACGGCTCGGTGCGGCGGTCCTGCCAGACGATGGCGTTGGTGAGCGGCTCGCCGGTCGTCTTGTCCCACGCCACCACGGTCTCGCGCTGGTTGGTGATGCCGATGCAGGCGATGCTCGCCGCTCCGCCCGCCTTGGGGACGACATTCTGCGCGCAGGCGAGCGTCTTCTCCCAGATCTCGCGCGGATCGTGCTCGACCCAGCCGCCTTGCGGGTAGTGCTGGGTCAGCGGCTCCTGCGCCGAGGCGACCAGCACGCCGTCGGAGGCGAACAGCATGGCGCGGGTGGAGGTCGTGCCTTCATCGAGCACGAGGATGTAGTCGGACATGAAGCTCTCCCGTTTTGGGGCTTCCTAGCCGCTGGCGCTGCGAGAAGTCGAGATGGAGTAAGATGCCCCCTTTTCCGTCTCCCCGGGCCTGACCCGGGGCCCCGCTTCCTTCCAGCTGCAGGGCGATGGCCGCAACAGGAAAGCGGGGCCCCGGCTCAAGGCCGGGGAGACGTGCGGCGGGTTCTATGCTTGCGACAAAGCGCATCGAAGCCCAAATGGGCCTTATGGTCACCATCCCAGAAAAACCCTGGCCCACCGGGCTTGCCGAGGACGTCGAGCCGCTGGTCAGGCGCGTGCTCGCGCCCAACCCCTCGCCCTATACCTTCACCGGCACCCAGACCTATGTCGTTGGCATGGCCGACGGGCCGGACTGCGCGGTGATCGATCCCGGCCCGGACAAGGCTGCGCATATCGCCGCGATCCTCGCTGCGGTGGGCGCGCGGAAAATCCTCGCGATCATGTGCACCCACACCCACCGCGACCACTCCCCCGCCGCAGCGCCGCTGGCGGCGCAGACCGGCGCACCGATCGTCGGCTGCGCGCCGCTGGTGCTCGCAGTGGACGGCCCGCGCTCGGACGAGGCCTTCGATCCGACCTACGCCCCCGACCGCGTCCTGCTCGACGGCGAGGGGATGCGCGGCACCGGCTGGACGCTCACCGCGCTCGCCACACCTGGGCACACCTCGAACCACCTGTGCTTTGCGCTCGAGGAGAGCGGTGCCCTCTTCACCGGCGACCACGTGATGGGCTGGTCGACCAGCGTCGTCATCCCGCCCGATGGCGACATGGGCGATTACATGGCGAGCCTCGAGAAGCTGCTGGCGCGCGATGACGTGCGCTATCACTCGGCCCACGGCGCGGCGATCGAGAAGCCCAGGCAGCTGGTGCGCGGCATGATCGGCCATCGCCGCCAGCGCGAGGCGCAGATCCTGCGCCTGCTTGGCGAGAGCCCGCGTCCCGTCAGCGGTTTCATCCCCGAGATGTACAAGGGCCTCGACCCGCGCCTCGTCGGGGCGGCGGAGATGAGCGTGACGGCGCACCTGATCGATCTGGAAAAGCGGGGCCTTGCGGGACGCGAAGGCGCGACATGGCGGATTGCCCGCGCCTGACCGCTTGCTCCGGCGCGCCTTCCATGTTTCATTGCCTGCGAGGGGCATTTGGGGGGATCGAGCATGGCCACAGCAGCAGCACAGCGCGCCGCGCCCGTGGAAGGGACGCGCTTCTTCCTGATCATGGCGAGCGTCATGTCGCTCACCATCGTGACAGGCTTCACCTTTCATCTGATCGCCGGCCGGTCGAGCTTCGATGCGCCGCTGGTCGTCCACCTCCACGGCGTGATGTTCATGGCGTGGATCGGGCTCTATGTCGCACAGCATGTCAGCATCGCGAGCGGCAATGTCGCGCTGCACCGCCAGCTCGGGAAGCTCGCCTATGGCTTCATCCCGGCGATGGTGCTGGCGGGCACGGCGGTGATGGTGCACTCGGCGCAGACGCGCGGGGGGCCGTTCTTCTTCGCCATCAACGAATTCGTGATCAGCAACGCGATGGGGCTCTACTGCCTCGGGGGCCTCGCGCTGTGGGCGCTCAGGGTACGGCGGCATCAGGGCTGGCATCGCCGCCTGATGCTGGTGGCGATGAGCATCCTGACCGGACCCGGCCTCGGCCGGCTGCTCCCCGCGCCGCTGATGATCCCCTATGCCTGGCCGACCTCGATCGCGATCACGTGGATCTTTCCGCTGATCGGGATGTGGGCCGATTGGCGCAGGCATGGCCGGGTGCATCCGGCCTATTGGTGGGGCATGGGGATCAATGTCGGGGTCTTCGCGGTCTCGATGCTGATCGCCTATTCGCCCGCCGGCTATGCCTTCACCGAATGGCTGATCGCCGGCACCCCCGGGGCCGAGCGCCCGATGGGGCCCTTCCTCCCGCCGGGCTTCGGCGGCTGAGGGCTGCGCTTTTCGCTCGAAAATCGCCGCGCTGCGCCTATATCGGCGGCTCTTGAGTTTACGGGGAACCCGACCATGAGCCTGCTGACCCGCAAC
This sequence comes from Erythrobacter donghaensis, assembly GCF_001557325.1. Lineage (GTDB taxonomy): Bacteria > Pseudomonadota > Alphaproteobacteria > Sphingomonadales > Sphingomonadaceae > Erythrobacter > Erythrobacter donghaensis_B. The sequence goes on along the minus strand of NZ_LSJS01000117.1, from coordinate 5,037 downwards.
CCCACCGGCGCCGACCTGCTCGCCGAGATCGACCGCTTGCGGAAAGAACGCAACGCGGTGATCCTCGCGCATTATTACCAGACCCCCGACATCCAGGACATTGCCGACTTCGTGGGGGATTCGCTGGAGCTGTCGCGCAAGGCGGCGGCGACCGATGCCGACGTGATCGCCTTCTGCGGGGTCAAGTTCATGGCCGACACGGCGAAGATCCTCTCGCCGCAGAAGACCGTGATCCTGCCCGACATGGACGCCGGGTGCTCCCTCGAGGACTCCTGCCCGCCGGAAAAATTCCGCGCCTTCCGCGAGGCCCACCCCGATCACATCGCGCTGACCTACATCAACTGCTCCACGGAAGTGAAGGCGCTCTCGGACGTGATCGTCACCTCGTCCTCGGCCGAGACGATCCTCGCCCAGATCCCCGCGGAGCAGAAGATCATCTTCGGCCCTGACCGGCACCTCGGCGGCTACTTGGCGCGCAAGTTCAACCGCGAGATGCTGCTGTGGCCCGGGGTGTGCATCGTCCACGAGGCCTTCTCCGAAACCGAGCTCCTGAAGCTCAAGGAGCAATATCCCGGCGCGCCGATCGCCGCGCACCCCGAATGCCCGCCGACGATCATCGACCACGCCGATTACGTCGGCTCGACCAGCGGCATCCTGAGCTTTGCCAAGACCTTCCCCGGCGACACCCTGATCGTCGCGACCGAGCCGCACATCATCCACCAGATGGAAAAGGCCCTGCCCGAGAAGACCTTCATCGGCGCGCCGGGTGCGGACGGGAACTGCTCGTGCAACATCTGCCCCTACATGGCGCTGAACACGATGGAGAAGCTCTACGTCGCGCTGCGCGACCTCACGCCGCAGATCGAGATCGAGGAAGGCATCCGCCTCAAGGCCAAGCGCAGCCTCGACCGCATGCTCGAGATGGCGAGCGGGACTGTCGGGATGGGGGACTTGGGGAAGGTCGCGTTCAGTGCGGACTAGGCTCGCGCGCGCCGGCCTTGCGCTGTGCGCGGCGGTCCTGCTCGGCGGACCGCTGTCGGCAGAGACGCGCGAATATGCCGTCGGCCAGGTGTGGGCCTTCGAGACCGCGCCGCAAGACAAGGGCGCGCTGATCCAGATCCGCGAAATCGGCGAGATCGGCCCGCCCGAAGCGCCTGTCACGGTCTACCACATCAGCATGATCGGCGTTGCCATTCCGGGCGAAGCGGAGCCGCTGGAAATCGCGCACCTGCCCGTCTCGCGGCAGACGCTCGACAGTTCGGTGACCGTACAGGTCGCCACCGCGCCCGCCTTCCCCGCTCACGCGGAAGGCAAGGCCGAGTGGGAAGCGGCAGAAGGCGGGGTGTTCACGATTCCGCTGCGCCAGATTGCCGACATCCTGCGCGAGCAGGTCGCAAGGATGCGCAGCACTGCAGGCGAGAGCAGGCACTAGGCCTCGTGCGGTCCGCCGACGGCGGTTGCGCCCAACCGCGCCGCCCTCGCAACCCTTTGCCATGCTCGCGTGTTCACTCTTGATGACCGCGAAACTCCGCTTCTTCTGGGCCCGCCTCAACGCCAATTACTGGTTCTTCCCCGGCCTCTTCGCGGTGCTCGCCGCGCTGCTGGCGACGGCCATGGTCGCGCTCGATCACGCCGGGGTCGCCGATGCGCTCGATCTTGAGCGCTGGATCGTGCCGATCCGCCCGACCGGCGCCGCCGATTTCCTCAGCGTCATGGCGAGCGCCACGATCGGCGTCGCCTCGACGGTGTTCTCGATCACGCTGGTCGCGGTGACCTATGCCAGCGGCACCTACGGGCCGCGGCTGCTCACCAATTTCCTCGAGGACAAGGGCAACCAGATCTCGCTCGCGACCTTCATCGCGGCCTTCGTCTATGCGCTGATCGTGCTGCGCTCGGTCCGGTCCGAAGACGAGGGGGCGCTCGGCACGCTCGCCGGCGGCAGCGCGGCCGAGGGCTTCGCGCCGCAGCTGTCGATCCTCGTCGCGTACCTCCTGATGGCAGCCTGCGTCGCGGTGCTGGTGTTCTTCCTCAACCACGTCCCCACCTCGATCGGGATCAACAACGTGCTGCGGAAGATCGGCAAGCGCCTGATCGAGGAGGTGGAGGAAACCTATCCCGACGCCGCAGGCACGGCCGAAGCGCCCGGGACGGCGGGCGGCGAGCCGCTGCTCTCGGGCGAGACCGGCTATGTCCAGCTGATCGATTTCGAGGGCCTTGCGAAGGTGGCCGGCGAGTGCGACGCGATCCTCTCGCTCAAGGTGCGGACGGGGGATTTCGTCCATCGCGACCTCCCTCTCCTCGAGGTTCGCGGCGCTTCGCCGGAAGAGCTTGCCGGCAAGGTGCGCCCCTGCTTCACCACCGGTTCGTCGCGGACCCCGGCGCAAGACCCGCAATTCCTGATCGACGAGCTGGTCGAAATCGGCCTGCGCGCCCTTTCGCCCGGGGTCAACGACCCCTTCACCGCGATCACCGCGCTCCACTGGCTGGGCGCGGCGACTGCGGAGATCGGACGGCGCGACCTGCGCAAGCAGGTGGGCGGCGCGGAGCACGGCGCGGCACGGGTGATCCCGCTGGCCGCCGACTTCGCCCATTTCTGCGAGCGCGGCTTCGGGTCGATCCGCAGCGCTGTCGCGGCAAGCCCCAACGCGGTGATGGTGATGCTTGACGCGCTCGCCAACGCCGCCACGCCGCTCGCCGACCCGCAGCGCCGCGCGGTCCTGCGCGGCCACGGCGACTTGCTGATCGACCAGGCCCGCAGCGCGCTGACCGGGCCCGATCTCGCCAAGGTCGAACAGGCCTATCGGCAATTCGCCCGCGCGCTGGCCTGATCAGGCCTTGGCCCGCGCCACCGCCAGCGCCGCCCCCACCAGCACCATCCCGGCAATATCCAGCGGCGAGAGCACCTCGCCGAAGGCCAGCCAGCCGTAGAGCGAGGCCACCACCGGCTGGGTCAGCAGCGCCAGTCCCACCACCAGCGGGGGGAAGTACTTCAGCGAGAACACCATCAGCCCCTGCCCCACCAGCTGGCTGACCACGAACAGGCCGATCACCGGCCCCCACGCCTGCGGCCACACCGGCTCGCCCAACGCCAGCGCGATCACCAGCAGCACCGGCGCGCCGAACAGGCTGACCCAGACGAGCAGGCTCCACGATCCGAAACTCCCCCGCGCGCCCTGCAGCGTGAGCAGATAGACGGCATAAAGCAGCCCCGCCGCGACCGAAAACAGGTCGCCGATCAGCGTTGCGTTCGAGATCTCGAGGCTGCGCCCCATCAGGATCGCCGCGCCGCCGAGCGCGAAGATGATCGCCAGCCATTCCAGCCGCCCGGGCAGCATCCGGTGGATGATAAAACCCCAGAACAGCAGCACGATCGACCCGGCATTGCCGAACAGCGTCGCATTGCCGATCCGGGTCATCTCGATCCCGATGTGCCAGCTCGCAAGGTCCAGCGCGAAGGTTACCGCGCCCAGCGCCACCAGCGCCAGCGTCCTGGCTCCCATGCCGCCGAGGCGCTGGCCGTTCGTCCGCGCCAGCAGCACCATGAAGGGCAGCGCCAGGAACAGCCGCCAGAACCCCGCCGCGACCGGGCCGGTGTCCGCCACCCGCACGAACCACGGCCCGATGGCGAGCGCGACATTGCCGCCCAGCAGCGCGGCGAGCAGCAGCCACGCCGCCGGGCGCGCCGGATCGCGGACAACTTCTTCTTGGGCCACACCCTCATTTTCCATGCTTGCGCCCTAGCCGCGCCCGCCCCAAGTGGATAGCCAATCGAAACCTGTTCGAGAGGATATCTTCAGATATGCATGACGCACTGTTCCAGCCGCTCCAGATGGGCGCGCTCCACGCGAAGAACCGCATCCACATGGCCCCGCTGACTCGCGGGCGTGCGGCCGAGCCGATGTTCGTCCCCAACGAGCTGATGGCGACCTATTACCGCCAGCGTGCGGGCGCCGGCATGATCCTCACCGAAGCGACCGGCATCAGCCGCGAAGGCCTCGGCTGGCCGAGTGCGCCGGGGATCTGGTCGGACGAGCAGACCGAAGCTTGGAAGGCCACCACCAAGGGCGTGCACGAGGAAGGCGGCCTCATCGTCATGCAGCTGTGGCACATGGGCCGCATCGTCCACCCGGTATTCCTCGATGGCCAGCCGCCCTTCTCCGCGAGCGCCACGCAGGCTCCGGGCGAGGCGCACACGCCCACCGGCAAGCAGCCCTATGCGCAGGCGCGCGAAATGACGCTCGATGACATCAAGCGCACCATCGCCGACTATCGCCGCGCCGCCGAGAACGCCAAGAAGGCGGGCTTCGACGGGGTGCAGCTCCACGGCGCGAATGGCTACCTCGTCGACCAGTTCCTGCGTGACGGGACCAACCTGCGCACCGACGAATATGGCGGCAGCCCCGAAAACCGCACCCGCTTCATGCGCGAGGTGCTCGAAGCGCTGATCGACGTGTGGGGCGCGGACCGCGTCGGCATCCGCCTCTCGCCCAATGGCGATTCGCAAGGCACCGATGACAGCAACCCGGCGGCGACCTTCGGCGCGGCGGCCAAGGTGTGCGAGGAATTGGGCCTCGCCTTCGTCGAACTGCGCGAGCCGGGGCCGGAAGGCACCTTCGGCCGCACCGATGTGCCCAAGCAGAGCCCGCTGATCCGCCAGATCTACACCGGCACACTGATCCTCAATTCGGACTACACCGCCGAGGAAGCCGTCGCCGACATCGAGGCGGGCAAGTGCGACGCGGTGAGCTTCGGGCGGCCCTACATCTCCAATCCCGATCTCGAAAAGCGCATCGCGGCGGGCGCGCACTGGAACCCCAACAAGGACGTGCCCAAGAGCTGGTACTTCCCGATTCCCGAAGGTTACGTCGACTACCCGACCCTCGCGGAAGAGCAGGCCGAAGCGGCGGAGTGATTGTGCTCCCCGGCAGCGTCCGATGTGGGGCGCTGCCGGGGACACGGCTTGCGTTCGGACTTCGACCCCATTGCGGTCATAGATTTCTCTCCCCTTGCGGGAGAGATACGGAGACTTGGCAGCTT
>NZ_LSJS01000011.1 GCF_001557325.1 Erythrobacter donghaensis | reverse complement strand
CGTGTGGGCCGGCCCGATGCGCCACCGGTCGTCGTCGAGGATTCGCCCGATTACCTGCCGCCCAACTCCTACGCGCCGGCACGCGTAATCGTCGGCGTCGATGCCTCGGCAGGCGTCGCAAGCCAGACCGATCCGCTGCCTGTGGTGCTTCGGATCACCGGCCCTGCTCGTTCGGTCATGCAGAACGGAAGGGTTCTGACCACCCGGATCCAGGGCTGCGTGGTGAACGGCGCGGCGCGCGGCGACCTCAGCAGCGAGAAGGTTTACGTGAAACTCGCCCGCATGACCTGCGATCAGCCTGGCGGCAGGGTCGCAGTGAGCGAGGTCAAAGGCTTCATCAGCTTCGCTGGCAAGTCCGGGGTCCGCGGCCGCGTCGTAAGCCGCGAAGGCAGCCTCGTCAGCCAGGCGCTGCTCGCAGGAATTGTCGGCGGCTTCGGGCGCGGCTTCTCGGCCAATGCCAACAGCGTCTTTTCCGGCGTCACGACCAACCCCGACGGCAGTCGCTCCAAGCTCTCAGCCGGCGACATTCTCGGCGGCGGACTTGGCCAGGGCGCCGCCGACGCTGCCGACACGGTCAGCAAATACCTGATCGAGCGCGCCGAACAGTACCAACCCGTCGTCGAGATGCCGACCGGCATCGATGTCGAGATCGTGTTCCTCGACGGCGTCTACGTGAGGAACTCCCAATGATCGAAAATACTCTCCTCGAGCAGGACAATCGTCGGCGCCGCTGGTTGCGTACCAGCGCCGGACTGGCGGCGATCATCGCCGTGTCGGCCGCGACGGGATGGGGTGTGGCAAGCCTTGCTGCCCCTGCTGCCGCTCCGGACACGGCGAAGGTTCGAGAGGCGCTCAAGCTGCGCCTGCCCAAGACGCCGATCGACGCAATCAACTGCAAGGGCCTTGGCGGCCTGTGCGAGGTCGCGTCCAAATC
>NZ_LSJS01000116.1 GCF_001557325.1 Erythrobacter donghaensis | reverse complement strand
CCATGGCGGCCTGATGATCAACCGCCCGGCCGCACACGGAAATCCTGACAGTCCCCCATGGACCATCAGTATGCCTTGAAAAATTGGACGTAAAGCGTTCTTTTCGGAGCAAACGCCTACTCAGTAAGGTCTATGCGGGACCGCGCGCCCGCCCCTCCACCATCTTCGGTGGTCCCCCTCCCCTGAAGGGGAGGATTAGGGGCCCTCACACTCCCGTAAGCAGAAAATCCAGCGCCCCCAGCACCGTCTCACCCCCGCTCGCCAACGACCCCACCTTGTCCCCCAACTCGCGCACCTCGACCGCCGCGAGTAACTGCGTCATCAGCACAAACCGCTCCCCGCCCACCACAAACACCGGGTTGAGCCTGCGCGCAGGCCTGGGCGCTTCGCTTTCGGCAATCAGCGGCGCCACGACGCGGGTCTTCAGCCCGTCGAGCAAATCCGCCTGACAATCGACCACCAGCGCGCCGCCGCGCGCCAAGGCGTAGACGTCGAAGCGCGCCATCAGAACAGGCGGCGGTCGGCGAGGGGGAGGCCGTTCGCCTCCACCCAGTCATTGGCCGCTGCGACCGCCGCCTGTTCTGATGGCGCGCTTCGAC
>NZ_LSJS01000115.1 GCF_001557325.1 Erythrobacter donghaensis | reverse complement strand
ACGGGGTGGTACGGCGCGTCACCTTCCTCGAGCCGATGCGCGCCAATATGCTCGCCAACCGCCGCAAGGTTGCGCCGCGCGGGCTTGCGGGCGGGGGCGATGCGCTCCCCGGGCGGAACTGGGTCGAGCGCGCCGATTGCACGCTCGAGGACCTCGGCGCAACCGGCTCGGCCGAGATGCAGCCGGGCGACAGCTTCGTGATCCTGACACCCGGAGGAGGGGGCTTCGGCGAATGAACTACTGGCCGCTGGCGGGCATTGCCATCGTCGTTCTGGGCTTCGCGCTGCGGTTCAACCCGCTGCTGGTGGTTGTGAGCGCCGCGCTGGCGACCGGGGTGCTGGCGGGGCTCGATCCGCTCGCGGTGATCGCGGCGCTCGGCAAGGCCTTCAACGACAACCGCTATATCTCGGTCACCTGGATCATCCTGCCGGTGATCGGCCTGCTGGAGCGCTACGGCCTGCAACAGCGCGCCCGCGCCGCGATCGAGGGGATGCGCGGGGCGACGATGGGCAAGCTCTTGGTCGTCTATCTCGCCTTCCGCCAGCTGGCCTCGGCGCTGGGGATGAAAGACATCGGTGGGCATGCGCAAGCGGTGCGCCCGCTGGTCGCGCCGATGGCCGAGGCCGCGGCGCTCAAGACCCACGGCGACTTGCCCGACGAGGCGCGCGACGAGGTCAAGGCGATGGCTGCCGCGACCGACAATGTCGGCCTGTTCTTCGGCGAGGACATCTTCTTCGCGATTGCCTCGATCCTGCTGATCCAGGGCGTGTTCGAGGCGGCGGGCTACCCGCTCACCCCGCTCGAACTCTCGGTCTGGGCGATCCCGACTGCGCTGTTCGCCTTCGCGATCCATGCGGGCCGCATCCTCGCCTTCGACCGGCGGCTGGGGAGGGCAGGCAAGTGATCACTTACGAGTGGCTCTATGTGGTTGCGGGGGCGGCCTTCGCGGTGTGGGCGGCGCTTTCGCTCAAGGACGGGCGCTGGGGCAATGCCGCCTTCTGGGCGCTGCTGGCGCTGAGCTTCCTCGCCGGGAGCCACCTGTCGGACCTCGCTAACGGCGTGCTGGTGCTGGCCTTGGTCGGAATCGCGGGGCTGGGCGGCCTCAAGCGCAGCGATCCGCCGACCACCTCGCCGCAGGAGCGCGAGGCCCATGCCGCAAGGCTCGGCAACAAGCTGTTCCTCCCCGCGTTGGTCGTGCCGCTGACCGCGGTCGCGGGGACGCTGCTTTACAACTACACGCCGCTGGGCGCGACCGGGCTGTTCGAGGCGCGGCGCGAGACGCTGATCCTGTTCGGCATTGGGGTGCTGGCGGCACTGGCGGGCGCGATGCTGTGGCTCCGCCCGCCGCTGATGGCGCCTGCGCAGGAGGGGCGGCGGCTGATCGATTCGATCGGCTGGGCGGCGATCCTGCCGCAGATGCTGGCGGCGCTGGGCGCGGTGTTCGCGCTCGCGGGGGTGGGCGACATCATCGGCGGAGTGGCGCGCGGGGTGATCCCGGAAGGGAACGTGTTCCTCGCCGTGGTCGTCTTCGCCGCCGGGATGGCGCTCTTCACCATGATCATGGGCAACGCCTTCGCCGCCTTCCCGGTGATGGCGACCGCAATCGGCATTCCGCTGCTGATCGAGACCCATGGCGGCAACCCGGCAGTGATCGGCGCCGTCGGAATGCTGGCGGGCTTCTGCGGCACGCTGCTCACCCCGATGGCGGCGAATTTCAACATCGTGCCCGCCGCGCTGCTCGAGTTGAAGGACCAGAACGGCGTGATCCGCCAGCAGGTCGGCACGGCGGTGCCCTTGTGGGCGGTCAACGTGCTGATCATTTACGTGGGGGCATTCTGGCTGTGGAACTGACCGAGGACACCGCCCGCACCTTCGCCCGCGTGGCGCTGAGCCATGTGGCGCGGGCCTTCCCCTTCAAGGACGACCACGTCTTCACCGGCCCCGAAGACCTGCGCCTCCCGCAGGACGCGCATCCCGTGTTCTTCGGCAGCTTCGACTGGCATTCCTGCGTCCACGGCTGGTGGACGCTGCTCACGCTCCGGCGGCTGTTTCCCGACATGCCCGAGGCTGTGCAGATCGCGGCGCTGGCCGAGACGACCTTCACGCCCGAGAAGCTGGCGACCGAGCTCGCCTATCTCGAACGCCTCTCGGCGCGCGGGTTCGAGCGGCCCTATGGCTGGGGCTGGCTGCTCTATCTCCACCACGAGGCCGCGCGGCACGGGGACCAAGAATGGGGCGCGCGGCTCGAACCGCTCGCTCGCGCCTTCGCGTCGCGGTTTCGCGATTACCTCGGCATCCTCACCTATCCCATCACCGTCGGCACCCACTTCAACACCGCCTTCGCGCTGGTGCTGGCGCGGCGCTGGGCGGTGACGCGCGACACCGGTCTCGTCATGCTGATCGACGACTGGGCAACCCGCGCCTTCGCCCACCGGAGCGACTATGCCGGGTGGGAGCCGGGCGGGGACGAGTTCCTCTCCCCCGTCCTCACCGCCGCGCTGCTGATGAGCGAGGTCACGCCGCACCTCGTCTTCGCGCCGTGGTTCGAGGCGCTGGTGGAGGCGAACGGCTGGCTCGCGCGCGAGTGCCGCCCGGTCACCGTCTCCGACCGCTCGGACGGCAAGATCGCGCATCTCGATGGGCTGAACCTCAGCCGCGCCTGGTGCCTGCGGGACATCGCGCGCGCCTTGGGTCGCACCGATCCGCAAGACCTCTTGCAGCGCCTCGCCGAACAGCACCTCGCCGCCGCGCTCCCCCATGTCGAGGGCGACTACATGGGCGAACACTGGCTCGCGAGCTTCGCGCTGCTGGCCTTGCTGCGCCCCTGGCGGAAACCCTTGACGGGGGCGGCAAGTTGACCGCGCGCCGCGCTCTGTTAGCCTCGCGCGCAACAAAACCCCGAAAAGGGGTGCCAACCGGGAGAGAACCTTGCGCCAATTGCAGGGAATGGATGCGTCCTTCGTGGCGCTCGAAACGCGCAATTCGCCGATGCATATCGGCTCGATCCTCATCTACAACCCCGCGACCGCGCCCGGAAGCTTCGTGCGCTTCAAGGACATCCTGCAATTCATCGGCGCCCGCGCGCAATTGAGCCGCACGATGCGTCAGCGGCTGGTGCGGGTGCCGTTCGATCTCGATTACCCCTACTGGGTCGAGGATCCGGACTTCGATCTCGAATATCACGTGCGCCATGTCGCGTTGCCCAAGCCCGGCGACTGGCGGCAGCTGTGCATCCAGGCGGCGCGCATCTTCGCGCGGCCCCTCGATCTCGACCGGCCGCCATGGGAGTTCACCGTGGTCGAGGGCCTCGACAACATCCCCGGGGTCGCGCCGGGCAGCTTCGCGATGGTCACCAAGGTCCACCACGCCGCGATCGACGGGATGAGCGGGATCGACCTGATGGAGGCGCTGCACACCCTGCGCCCCGGCGATCCGCCGCCGTCCAAGCCCGACAGCTGGAAGCCCGAGCGCATCCCGAACCCGATCGAACTGCTCGGCAAGAGCTATTTCAACGCGGTCACCAATCCGTTGCGGCAACTGGAGGTCGCCGCCAAGGCCGCGCCGGGGCTTGCCAAGGCGATCAAGGGTCTGGTGGTCAAGGACTTCACCGTCAGCGCCGACATGCTCGCGCCCAAATCGCGCTTCAACCGCGCGATCTCACCCCACCGCGTGGTCGAGGGGAGGAGCTTCAAGCTCGCCGACATCAAAGCGATCCGCCTGCTTGTCGAGGGCGCGAAGGTCAACGACGTGTTCCTCGCGATCATCGGCGGGGCGATGCGCCAATATCTGCTCGCCAAGGACGACCTGCCCAAGAAGACCCTGACCGCGATGGCGCCGATCTCGGTGCGCTCCAGCGGCGAGAAGGGCGACATGGGCAACCAGGTCGCCGCGATGATCGCGCCGCTCGGCACGCATATCGAGGACCCGGCCGAGCGTCTCGCCTTCGTCTATTCGCAGACCGCCAATTCCAAGGCGATGTCCGATGCCATCGGCGCGCGCAACATGACCGAGATGAGCAAGGTTTCCCCTGCGCTGTTCATGGCGCTGGGCGCGCAGCTCTATACCCGGCTGGGCCTCGCCAATCGCGGGGTCGCGCCGCCCTTCACCACGGTGGTGACCAACGTGCCCGGCCCGCCGGTGCCGATCCATTTCGCCGGTGCACGGCTCGAAAGCATGATGGGGCTGCTGTGCCTGACCGACGGGCTCGGGCTCGGGCATGTCGTGCAGAGCTACTGCGACGAGGCGACCATCGCCTTCACCGCCGACCGCGAGCTGCTGCCTGACCCGGATTTCTACGCAAAGTGCATCGAGGATAGTTTCTCCGCGCTGCTGGCTGCTACACGGGCGCGCGTCGCGCCCTCGGTCGGGGCCAAGCCGGCGGCGAGGCGCAAACCGGCGCGCGCCGCGGCAAAAGCCAGACCTGCATGACCGGCCGCCCGACCGAACCGAAAAAGGATAAAGACATGGCCGCATCGGCAACGCTCGCCGCCCCGCTCAAGCCGGCTGCCCAGCCGCCGCACCGTTTCTGGACGCTCGCCGAAGGGCGTGCGATGTTCGAACTCGGCGCTTTCCTGGTGAGCCGTCCGCTGCTCGGCAGCCTGCCCAAGGGCGATGGTCACGCGGTGCAGGTGCTCCCGGGATTCATGGCGACCAACACCTCGACTGTGCCGATGCGGCGGCTGCTCAAGGATCTGGGCTATGACGCCCACGGCTGGGACAGCGGGCGCAATGTAAAGGTCGACAACGCGCTGATCCGCCGGCTGGAGGCCCAGCTGGAGCGATTGAACGACGCGAGCGGGCGCAAGGTCTCGCTGGTCGGGTGGAGCCTCGGCGGGGTGCTGGCGCGCGAGCTCGCCAAGCTCCATCCGGAGCGGGTGCGGCTGGTGGTCAGCCTCGGCAGCCCGATCTCCGACGACCGCAATCACACCAGCGCCGCGCGCCTGTTCGAACTGCTGAACGGCAAGGAGCCCGAGCCGATGCGCGGCGGGCGTTTCCGCGCGCTGGGCGAGGCACCGCCGGTGCCGACCACCTCGATCTTCACCAAGACCGACGGGATCGTGCACTGGCGCGGATCGGTGCAGAAGCCGGCCGCCACGCGCACCGAGAACATCGAGGTCTATGCCAGCCATTGCGGCCTCGGGGTCAATCCCAGCGTCATGCTCGCGCTGGCCGACCGGCTGGCGCAGCCCGAGGGCAGCTGGGCACCCTTCGAGGCGCCGCTCGCCCTGCGCTGGATGTTCCCGAAGACCGGGCTCGATTGAGCCGCAGGCAGCGCTCGCGCGTCAATTGACAGGGTGAGTGCCAAATCCTAGGCTCGCGCGATGGCCGATCCGGACATCACGCGCGATCCCCCCGCCGCGGCCCCCGCCGACGGTCGCCGCGCGCGCAGCCGGTCGAGCCGCGCGAAGATCGTCGCGGCAATGCTCGATCTGGTCGCGCGGGGCGAGGTCGCGCCGAGCGCGGCCGAAGTTGCCGAGGTCGCGGGGGTCGGCCTGCGATCGGTGTTCCGCCACTTCCGCGACATGGACGCGCTCTACCGCGAGATGGCCGAGGCGATCGAGGGCCAGCTCCTGCCGATCCTGATGCGCCCGCCCGAGGGCGCGACGTGGCAGCTGCGCCTGTTCGACATTGCCGCCCGCCGCGCCGTGATCTTCGAGACGATCATGCCCTACCGCATCTCGGCCGACGTCCGGCGCTTCGAGTCCGCCTTCCTGATGGAAGGCTACCGCCGCCAGCTGCGGCTCGAGGCCGAGGCGCTGGCGGCGCACCTGCCCGAGACGGTGCGCACCGATGCCGAGGGCGCGCGGGGGCTCAACGTGATCCTCAGCTTCAACACCTGGCGGCTGCTGCGCCACGACCAGAACCTCGCGCCGCAAGAGGCGGCGGCTGTGGTGCGGCGGATGCTCGCAGATGCGCTGGCGCGCTGGTCGCAGGGATGATGGCGCGCGGGCTTCTTGCCCTTGCGGCCAGTGCCTCGCTGGCGGCCTGCAGCGGAGCCGGGCCGCCCGATGTCCCGCAGGCAAGCACCTGCACGGGGCTGGCCGATGACGGCATGGTCTGGATCCCGGGGGGCTCCTTCACGATGGGCGAAGATCCCGCCTACCCCGAAGAGGGCCCGCCGCGCCGGGTGCGCGTCGAGGGCTTCTGGATGGACGCGCACGAGGTCACCAACGCGCAGTTCGCCGCCTTCGTCGCCGCGACCGGCTATGTCACCGTGGCCGAGCGCGTGCCCCCCGCGCTCCCCGGTGCGCCGCCCGAAATGCTGCGCCCCGGCTCGGCCGTGTTCCGCGTCCCCACGCCCGACGACCGCGCGTGGTGGCGCTGGGCGGTGGGCGCGCAGTGGCGCGATCCGGCGGGCGACCGGGCGGGGATCGCCGGGCAGGAGCGTCACCCCGTGGTGCAGATCGCCTACGCCGATGCGCTCGCCTACGCCGCGTGGGCCGGAAAGGCGCTCCCCGACGAGGCGCAGTGGGAATATGCCGCGCGCGCCGGTGCCCCGGCCTTGCCCGAGCCGCTGGACGGGGCGGGCAAGCCTCGGGCAAATTACTATCAGGGGGTGTTCCCGGCCCGCGATCTCGGGACCGACGGCTTCACCAGCCGCGCGCCGGTAGGCTGCTTCGCCGCCAATCCCTGGGGCCTTCACGACATGATCGGCAACGTCTGGGAATGGACGGCGACCGCGCCAATGCCTGCCGACAACCCGCCCATTACCGGCGTAATAAAGGGCGGCTCCTATCTGTGCGCGGCCAATTACTGCGCCCGCTACCGCCCTGCCGCGCGGCAGTTCCAGGAGCGCGGGCTGGGCACCGACCATATCGGCTTCCGCCTGATCGACCCGCGTCGCCCGCCGCCTTCGTCCGAGGATTGACGCAAGGCCGGACTAATGACATTCAGAATGCCAATTGAAGTGGGAGAGGGAAGACATTGAAGGTCCTGCGCACGCCGGAAGAGGCTTTCGCCGCCGTCGACTTCCCCTTCGCGTCGCACTATTTCGACCTGCGCGACGCAGCGGGCGGTACGCTTCTGCGCCTCCATTACATCGACGAAGGCCCGCGCGACGCGCCGATCGTGCTGATGATGCACGGCGAGCCGACGTGGAGCTATCTCTATCGCCACATGATCGGCCCCGTGGTGGAGGCGGGCTACCGCGTGATCGCCCCCGATCTCATCGGCTTCGGCAAGTCCGACAAGCCCGCGGCCAAAACCGACTATTCCTATGCGCGCCATGTCGACTGGATGCGCCAGTGGCTCGAGGGACTGGACCTCACCGACATCACGCTCGCGTGCCAGGACTGGGGCTCGCTGATCGGGCTCCGGCTGGTCGCTGCCTGCCCCGAGCGGTTCCGCGCGGTGGCGCTCTCCAACGGCGGCCTGCCCGAAGGCGGCCCTGCGCCGCGCGCTTTCGCGATCTGGCGGGCGTTCTCGAAGTGGAGCCCGGTGTTTCCCATCGGCAAGATCATCGCCGCGGGCACCAAGCGCCCCCTCTCGCCGGCGGAGATCGCCGCCTATGACGCTCCCTTTCCCGATGCGCGCTACAAGGCGGGCGCGCGGATCTTCCCGAGCTTCGTGCCCTTCGAGGGCAATCCCGCCGTGCCCGACCAGAAGGCGGCGTGGAAGGTGCTCGACGCATGGGACAAGCCCTTCCTCTGCGCCTTTTCCGACGGCGATCCGATCACCCGCATGGGCGAGACCCGCTTCATCGGCCGCGTCCCCGGCACCGCGGGACAGTCGCACCGCACTCTCAAGGGCGGGCACTTCATCCAGGAGGACGACCCCGCAGGTTTCGTCGCCGCCATTCTCGATGTCGCCGCCAAGGGAGCACCGCAATGATCGTCACCAACAAGCTCCACCCCGCACCCGAACAGGCAATGGCCTTCTTCGGCGCGGATGACGGCCAGCCGATCTGCATGGTCAATCTCCTCAAGTTCAGGGACAAGGCCGCCTATGCCGACGGCTCCGAGCCCGAGCTGTCGGGACGCGAGGCCTATGCCCGCTATGCTGCGGGGGTGCAGGCCTGCCTCGCCGCGGTCGGCGGGAAGGTGCGCTTCGGCGGGACGGTGACCGGGCTCCTGCTGGGCGAGGTCGAGGAGCTGTGGGACATGGTCGCCATCGCCGAATACCCCACGCGAGCGGCGATGCTGGCGATGGTGCAGTCGCCCGAATACCAGGCGATCACCAGGCACCGCGATGCCGGGCTCGCAGGGCAGCTCAACATCTGCACGCGGGCCGGTTCGGACGCGGACGCCGGATGAAGCGCTGGCACAAGGCGGTGCTGGGCACGCTCGCCGGGCTGGCGCTGGCGGCGGGCGGCGCATGGGCCTTGCGCACCGAAATCGCGCTCGCGCTGGTGCGCTGGCGGAGCAGCACCCAGCCGGTCGCGGCGAACCGCCCCGTCCCGTGGCAGCAGGGCCCGGCCGAGGCGGCGCAAAGCCCCGCCGAGCGCCCGCCCAACATCGTCTTCATCCTGTTCGACGATCTCGGGATGAACGACCTCTCGACTTTCGGCGGCGGGGTGGCGGGGGGCCGGATCAAGACCCCGAATATCGACAAGCTCGCCGCCGAGGGCGCGATCTTCACCCAGGCCTATGCGGGCAACGCCACCTGCTCGCCAAGCCGCGCGCAGCTGATGACGGGGCGCTATGCCACGCGCACCGGGTTCGAATTCACGCCGACGCCCGCGGGTTTCCCCCGGATCGTGCCGATGGTCTGGAACCAGATGCACCCCGATCGCCTGCCGGTCCTCACCAACGACGCCGCCGAAGCCTCCGCGCCGCCCTTCGAGGAACAGGGCCTGCCGCCGGAGGAGGTGACCGTCGCCGAGGTGCTGAAGGCGCGCGGCTATCACACGGTCCATATCGGCAAGTGGCACCTCGGCAATGCGCCCAAATTCCTCCCCGGCGCGCAAGGGTTCGACGAGAGCCTCAACATGGAAGGGCTGCTGCACCTGCCCGAGGATCACCCGCAAGCGGTCAGCGCGCGGATCGATTTCGATCCGATCGACCGCTTCCTGTGGGCCTCGGCGCATTACGCCACCAGCTACAACGGCGGCGAGAAATTCGCCCCCGGCGGCTACCTTGCCGATTACTGGACCGATGAGAGCCTCAGGGTGATCGAGGCGAACCGCAACCGGCCGTTCTTCCTCTACCTCGCGCATTGGGGGGTGCATTCGCCCTTGCAGGCGACCCGCGCCGATTACGATGCGGTGGGCGATATCGGCCCGCACCGCCTGCGGGTCTATGCGGCGATGATCCGCGCGCTCGATCGTTCTGTCGGGCGGATCATGGCGAAGCTCGAGGAGGAGGGGCTGGCCGGGAACACGCTGGTGGTGATCTCCTCCGACAACGGCGCGCCGGGCTATCTGGGCCTCGCCGGGCTCAATGCGCCGTACCGGGGCGGCAAGGGCACTTTCTTCGAGGGCGGTATCCGCGTGCCGCTGCTGGCGCGCTGGCCCGCGCAGGTGGCGGCGGGATCGCGGATCGCGCTCCCGGTGGGGCAGGTCGACCTGATGCCGACCTTCGCCGCCGTCGCGGGCGCGCCCCTGCCGCAGGGGGTGGCGATCGACGGGCGCAACCTGCTTGCAGCCCTTACCGGCCGGGGCGCCGCGCTCGACCCGCAGACCCCGCTGTTCTGGTCGAGCGGCCATTACCGGGCGGTGCGCGCGGGCGACTGGAAGCTGCAGGTCAACGGCAGGCAGAACAAGACGTGGCTGTTCAACCTCGCCGCCGATCCGACCGAGAGGGTCAATCTCGCCGGGCGCGAGCCTGCGAAGCGCGCAGAGCTCGAGGCCTTGCTGGCTGCGCACGAGCGCGGCCGCAAGCCGCCGCTCTATGCCTGCACCTTCGAGACGCCGGTGTCGATCGACAAGACCCTGGCCGAGCCGTACCGCGCGGGCGACGAATATATCTACTGGCCGAACTAGGCTCCAGCCGGGGCCGCTAGCCGACCTCGACCCCCTTCCAGAAGGCGATCCGGTCCCTGATCTCGGCAGCCGCGGGGAGGGGTTCGGGGTAATACCACGCCGCATCCGGGTTGGTCGCGCCCTCCACCATCAGCGAGTGGTAGGAAGCGGTGCCCTTCCACGGGCAGCGCGTCTGGGTGCTGCTGGGGGCAAGGTAGTCGGCATTGACGCTGGCACGCGGGAAATAGTGATTGCCTTCGACCACCACGGTCTCGTCGCTCTCGGCGATCACGACGCCGTTCCACATTGCCTTGACCATGCTGCATCCCTCGCATTCGGTTCCGCCCCCGCTCTAGCAGCACGCGCGCCGATGCGCTTGTCCGAAATGTCCGCGTTGCTGCGGCTCTCCACCGCGTCCGGTGCGAGGGTGTTCGCGGATGGAGCGGCGGTGCGCGCGCCGTGCGAGATTTTCCGGGGAAAAGCTGCCCTCCTGCGCGTATTTCAGACAATGCGCCGCGCTCTTGAACGGCAAGCGCCGATGGACAAGCGGCCCGCCATCATGTCTAACGTGGGCCAACATGGCCTCTATCGATCCTCTAGTCCCCGCGCAGGGCAAGCTTCATCCGCTCGCCTGGCGCGACTGGGCGACGCCGTCGCGCAGCATCTCCAGCGCCCCGCGCCAGATCGGCGGCGCGATCATCCAGCGCTGGGAGAAGAGCGCGCGGCGCATGGTGCAGCCGCCGCTCGATCATCACTACCTCGTGGTTCACATGGGCGGGGCCAAGCGCATCACCCGCCGCCGCCGCACCGAGACGCTGGTTCGCGAGACCCAGGACCGGGCGCTCTCGGCGATCGAGGCGGGCAGCTCCTACAGCTGGATGACCGAGGGGCCGATCGCCTTCGGCCACATCTATCTCGAACCGGGCTACTACGCGCAGACCATCGCCGAGCAGTTCGATTGCGATCCTGCCAAGGTCCAGCTGAAGGAGACCTTCGGCGAGTTCGACCCGCTTTTGAGCCGCCTGCTGACCGCGCTGGTGCGTGCCTCGGAATGTGACGATCTGGCGCTGATGGAGCAGGAATACCAGCTCGAGGCGGCGCTCCACCGCCTGTTCGAACGCCAGAGCGCGAGCACGGCGAAGGACAACAAGATCATCATCTCGCCCCTCAGCGTCGCACGGGTGCGCGACTATATCGAAGAGAACCTGCGCGAGCCGATCGCGCTCGACGATCTTGCGGGGCTTGCCGGATACAGCCGCTTCCACTTCGCGCGCGGCTTCCGCGCGGCGACGGGCCTGCCGCCCTATGCCTATATCCTGCGCGCACGGATTGCTCTGGCGTGCCGGTTGCTCGACGAAGCAAGCCTGCCGGTGCAGGCGGTGGGCGATGCGGCAGGCTTCGCCTCGCACCCGCAATTCGCCAGCCGCTTCCGCCAGCTGACGGGGATTTCCCCCAGCGCCTATCGCAAGATCATGCGCTGAGGGAAATCGCGTCGGTCGGGCCTCAGAAGCCCTTGACCAGCTGCACCGTGAACGCCTCGTTGAAGAACTGCGAGCTGTCGCGCAGCGGGATCTCGATCCCGGCGAGCAGGAACAGATTGCCGCTGAGATGCATACGCATCCCCGGGGTAATCGAGACGAAGGTCGTGTCAGTGCCATCCTGGAACTCGCGCCAGGTGCCCGCCACATACCAGGTCAGGTCGCCGAAGGGCGTATTGTCGTGGTCGGTCACCGTCTGACCGATCGCACCGTTGAGGATGAAGCTCTCGGCCCCGCCATTATCCGGGAAATCGTAGGCGACCCGCCCGCGCAGCGAGAACCCGCTGCCGAGATCGGTGAACATATTCAGCTGCGGCTGCGGCGAGAAAATCCCGTTGCCGAAGCTCTCCGAACCGGTCGGCAAGCGCCAGCCCACGCCGGCATTGACCGAGATGTTGCGCTTCTCGACCAGCATGACCTGGGTGGTGAGGGTGATGTCGCCGAAGTCCGAATCTCCCCCGATGTCCTGATAGAAGGGCACTTCGAGCCCTGCCCACAGGCGGCGGGTGAAGGGATAGTGGAACCGGGCGAGCCCCTGGTGCAGATCCTCGCCGTCGTCGCCGGCATCGACATAGGTGTAGGCGAGGTGGACTTCGCGGGTGAAGAAGCCGTCCGCAGTGCCGAGCCAGCCCTGCCGCGGGGCGCCGCTGTCACCGTTGGGGACGGGGATCCACTTGGCGAACAGCTCCTGCCCGAACGGCTCGGAGCCGAGCGGAGTCCAGCCGCCGAGGTCTTCGCCGTCCTGCGCGGCAGCCGCGCTGGCTGCGGCAGCGGCGACCGCCACGGGGTTGACGGCCTGCGGGGCAGCCGCGGCTTCCAGCGCGGCGGCATCGGCAGTCGCGGCGGCGCTCGCGGTGGTCAGCATGATCGGCGCCCGCGGCGCGCCGGCCGGCTCGGGCGTTTCGTTTCCGGCAGCAAGCGCCGGGGCGGCGAGCGCGGTGCAGGCCGCTCCGGCGGCGAGCAGCAGGCGGAGGGAGAGGATACTGCGCGACATTGATCGAGGCTCCTTGAATGCGTCGGGGAAGCCATCCATGCGCCGAGCCAAGCCATGCATCTTGTCAGAAACGCGAGGGCTTTTTCCAGAAAGCGCGCGATGTTGCAGGCCGCGCAATAGGAGCGGCGCTGCTGTGACGTATTGGTCACAGCAGCGCCATCAAGCCTCTGAATCAAATGAATTCTTCGTGCCTGCCCGAGGTCGCCGACGGCGCCGTCAGGCGCGCACCGCGCGGCGGTAGCGGCCCGGCGAGATGCCGACTTCGCGGCTGAAGGCAGCGGTGAAATGGGCCTGGTTGGCAAAGCCGCATTCGAGCGCGAGCTCGGCCAGCGGCATGGAATCGTCGGCCAGCATCTGCCGCGCCCGTTCAAGCCGCCGCGCGCGCAGGAAATGATAGGGCGTCTCGCCCGTTGCCAGCTTGAACACCCGCAGGAAGTGGTTCGCCGAAAGCCCCGCCGCGCGGGCCAGATCGTCGAGCCCGATGCTCTCCTGCAGGTTCGCCTCGATGAAGTCGATCACCCGCTTGAGCTTGGGCGGCGAGAGGTAGATCCGATCGGCCGGTTCGGCGGCCGACATTGCATCGTCGCTTACCAGGAGGCCCGCGATCGCCCGCAGCAGCTCGTCGATCATCAGGCGCGAGCCGAGGCTCGGACGGCGCAGCTCGCTTTCGATCAGGCCCATCAGGTGCGCGACCCGCGGCAGGTGCCGCCCGACGATCGGGGCGAGCGCGTCGGTGCCCTTGCCCTTGCCCTCGCTCTCCAGCAGCGAGGCGATGAGCCCGGGGCGCATATAGAGGATGAACGAGCCTGCCTGGCAATCGAACTGCATCCGGCTGTCGGCCCCGGCGGGGATGAAGCAGCACAGATCGCGGTGGAGCGGGAGGCTCTTGTGGGCACCGCAGAAGTCGATGCCCAAGTTTCCCGATCCGTTGCGATTGACGATCAGCGCGTCCCAATCGTCGGCCTCGGGCGCATCGGCGACGATTTCGACCGTGCCGCGCGCAATGGTGCGGTGGTGGCGCATCGCGACCACGGGGAGCGAGCCGGTGTCGAACAGGGTCACATCGGGCTGGTCCGACCAGTGGATATGGCGGAAGAAGTCGGCTCCCGTGCCCGTTCCGATGTGAAAGCTCGGTACCTCACCCATTGCCATCATCGTGCTCCAAACGCTAGCGACGCAAAGTGTCCGATCCCTGAGACAGTGCAATCATACGTCTGGATGTGACAGTTTGACAGGACGTTCGGGCGGACCACCGACAAAAGCGCAAGATATCGAAACCGTTGGAATGCTGTTAGCCGGATTCGCCGGAACCTGAAATTTCCGTGGCTTATTGCAGGATTCCAATGTCACCCTCGTCCATTCTCAGGGACATGGCCGGCCGTATGTCGACGGTCGCCAACCCGGCCGCGACCAGCGGCAGCTCGGCCACGGCCGCACGCATCTCGTCGGGCGTCTGGATGCACAACAGGGTCAGCTCGTCACGGTCCGTGCTGGCCAGAGCGAGGATAAAGCGGCCCATTTTCGCCCATTCCAGCAGGGCGTCATACTCGGCGCTGCGGTAGAAGCTGACCTCGTCCGTGACTGCCGCAGGCGCGATCCGCAAGGTGACGAGCGTGATCGCCATGTTCGGCGCAAGCAGCCCTTTGGGGCGCCCGGAAAACCACTCGATCCACCTCAGCCAGGGCATAAACGGGATACCTTTCGTGGCCGGGACTACGCCCTTGTCGGCAAGGGCGGCTTTCGAGATCTTGCGCCCTGCTGCCCCTGCGGGCGACGGTTCCGCCTGTCAATCGTCCATTACAGCGAGAAAGCGAAAAACGTGAGCCATCGCGAAAGAAGCGCAAGGAAGCAAAGCGCATCAATGGTCTTGCGGCGATCGGCAGGCGCCCTTTTTCTGCCGAACCACAAGAAGCAAGTGATGCGCAAGTTGAAAAACGCGATGTTGGCGGCGGGGGCGGTGCTGGCCCTCGCGGTGCCTTCGGTCGGTCATGCCGATGTTGTCGTGCGCGGCAAGGAAGGCGCCCCTCTGGACGAGATTCGCGAGGCACCTGCCTCGATCCGCAGCGACCTCAGGACCATCGTCGCCCAGCCGTCGCCCTCGGAGGTCGATCCCAAGCTTCTGGGGCCGGTGCTGCTGATGAAGTCGGCGCATCTCGATCTCGAGAAGGGCACCGCCACCCTGCCGCTGCGGCGGGGCCAGCTGCCCAACGGCACGCCGGTATGGTTCATCCTCACGGATTCCACCGATGAGAACATTTCGGACCTGCAGGGGCTCGCCTATTCGCCCAAGCTCGCCTTTGCGCTGACCGGCAAGGCCACCCGCCGCGCCCGGATCGAAACCAACGGCACCTTCACCTTCGCGGCCGGCAGCGTCGACTTCAAGCCCGCGCTGAGCGTCACCCCGGGGCCGGCCAACGCGCCCTTCCCGCCCAAGGCCTTCCAGCCCGGCTCGGTCGGCGATGCCGATTACACCCCGCTGGTCTATGTCGAGAATTCGGCCAAGTCGATCATCTACAACGCGCCCGTCGTCAGCCAGGCGAGCGAGGCCGAATTGAACGCGATGTGCGCGGGCAAGGTCGATTACACCAAGGTCCACGACAAGGTCGCTGCGATCTGCCCGCGTGACGGCACGGTGACGATCAAGATGACCCTTGGCTTCACCTTCGACAAGCCGATCATGTACCTCTCGACCGAAGCCAACGATCCGCTGGTCGCCAGCCTCGAGAACGCCACCTTCACCCCGGCGATGAAGGATATGCCCTTCGCGCTCGAGGACGCATCGCCCGGTGAAAGCGCCGAGCGCATCGTGGTGGTGGTCAACGGCCCGACCGGCAAGGACAACCCGCACCGCCAGGGCCTCGTGAGCGCCCTCTCCGGTGAAGGCGGCCCGCTCAACGTGCTCGGCGGTATCCCCACCATCAACCTCGACTATTCGCCGATGTGGCGCCTGTTCCCGGCGGTGTGGACCGAGGAGGCGATCCAGAAGGGCTACCGCTATCGCATCACCAGCGCGCTGCAGGCGGCCGAGATGTCGCACCGCGGCTTCATCAAGAGCCTCGACGGCGGCGATTTCCGTGCGGTTGGTTTCATCGTCAACTGCCCGGTGGTCTACCGCATCAACTGAGGGGGGCGACTGCTCCAGTCCCCACGGGTCATGCTATGCCCCCTCCTGCATGACCTGCACCTAGCGCCGGGAAGGAAAGCACACACCTTCCCGGCGCGCCCCTTGCCCGGCAAGGATGCCGGATGAGCGGGTCTCACCGACCTGTCTGAGCGCGGCGACCTCGGGCCAAAGCCAACAGGAATTTCCTATGCGTTCGACCCCCGCTTCCCTCGCTGCGCTGGCCAGTTGCGCCGCGCTGGCGTTCGCCGGGCCGGCCCTTGCCCAGGACGAGGTCGCGCCCGAGGCGCAGGATCAGGCGGCCGAGGCGCAAGCCGGCACCCCACCGGTCATGATGGACGACGGCGAAGCACCTCCGTCCGATGCGATGGACCTCATGTCCATGCTCGAGGGCGCGGATGCGATGGACTCCGATGCGCCGGGCGCGGAAATGATCACCGAGATCATCGTCACCGGCACCCGCCGCCGCGCGCGCGTCACCGCCCCGGTCTCGGGCGCGGTGTTGTCGGGCGACGAACTCGCACGCGCCGGCCGCGCAACGCTGGGCGAGACGCTGGCGAGCCTGCCCGGGGTCTCCTCCACCGCCTTCGGCCCCGGCGTCTCGCGCCCGGTGCTGCGCGGGCTTCAGGGCGAGCGCACGCGGCTGCTGATCGACGGCATCCAGAGCCTCGACGTCTCCAACACCAGCCCCGATCACGCGGTCGCGATCAACCCGCTGGTGGCCGACCGCATCGAGGTGCTGCGCGGGCCCTCGGCGCTGCTCTACGGCTCGGGCCTCGTCGGCGGCGTGGTCAACACGAAGGTCGCGCGCGTGCCCGACCGCCTGCCTTCCGCGGCGATCACCGGGCGCGCCTCGGCGAGCTACGGCTCAGCTTCGGACGAGGTGGTGCTCGGCGCCGCGCTCGACGGGGGCGGGGGCAAGCTCGCTTGGCACCTCGATGGCCACTGGCTCGACACCGGCGACCTCGACATCGGCGGCTTCGTGCTTGCCCCCGGGCAGCGCGTCGCGGCGCAGGCCTCGCCCGATGCAGGCATCCGCGCGCTCGCCGACCTGCGTGGCCGGCTGCCCAACAGCGCCGCGCAGAGCTGGGACATCGCCGGCGGCGCGTCCTTCGTGCTCGACGAGGCGCATTTCGGGCTTGCCGTCACCCATTCGGAGAGCCGCTATGGCCTGCCCACCCGCTTCTCCTTCGATCCGGCCGCGCCCGTGCCCAACACCCTGATCGACCTCCAGCAGACGCGGGTCGACTTCGCCTCCGAGATCGGCTTGCAGGGCGCGTGGGTCGAGGCGCTGAGGTTCCGGTTCGGCTGGGCCGACTATGCGCATGACGAGGTGCTCGACACCGGCGAGCTCACCGCCACCTTCCTCAACCAGGCGTTCGAGGGACG
This sequence comes from Erythrobacter donghaensis, assembly GCF_001557325.1. GTDB lineage: Bacteria > Pseudomonadota > Alphaproteobacteria > Sphingomonadales > Sphingomonadaceae > Erythrobacter > Erythrobacter donghaensis_B. Next base: position 17,425 of record NZ_LSJS01000115.1, on the reverse strand, counting down.
GGCAGAGGTGGTCGGCGCGCAGCGCGGCATCTGGCGCGCGACCACGGGCGTGCAGTTCGTCAGCCGCGATTTCAGCGTTCTGGCGGAATCACCGCTGCTGCCGCCCACCCAGACCGGCCAGTTCGCGGTGTTCTCGTCCCACGAGTTCAATCTCGCCCCGGTGCGGGTCGAGGCTGCGCTGCGCTGGGAGACGACCGCAATCGAGGCACGTCCCGATCCGGCGCTGGGCAACGCTGCGCAGGAACGCGACTATTCCGGCCTCTCGGGCTCGCTCGGGGCAAGCTACGCCGCCGCGCCGGGGCTGGTGATCGCCGGCAGCGGCTTCTTCTCGCGCCGCGCGCCGGTGGTCGAGGAACTCTACACCCAGGGAACCGATCCGGGCACGCAGGGCGTGCTGCTGGGCAATCCCGATCTGCCGCAGGAGACCGCCTGGGGCTTCGAGGGCGTGGTGCGCGGCTTCGGCACGAAGTGGAGCCTCGAGGCCTCGGCCTATTACAACCGCTTCCCCGACTACATCTTCACCGCGCAAACCGGCGCGGTGGTGGACGGCCTGCCGGTGTTCCAGTTCCTCGCGGACGAGGCGGAGTATTACGGCTTCGAAGTGCAGGGCAAGCTCGACCTGTTCGATGTGGGCAGCGCCACCATCGGGGTCGACGCGCTGATGGACTACACCCGCGCGACCCTGGCGGACGGCACGCCGGTGCCGCGCATCCCGCCGCTGCGTGTGCTGGGCGGGGTGAGCGCGCGGGCGTCGGCCTTCGATGCGCGGATCGAGGTCGAATGGGCCGACCGCATGGACCGGGTGAGCGACTTCGAGACCCCGACCGAGGGCTATGTTGTCGCCAACGCGAGCTTCGACTGGCGGCCCTTTGCCGACCGTCCCGACCTCACCCTGAGCGTTAGCGCCAACAACATCTTCGATGACACCGTGCGCCGTCATGCCAGCTTCCTGAAGGATTTCGCCCCCAATGCCGGGCGCGACATCAGGCTGCGGGCGCGGATCGCATTCTGAGACAGGAGGGAGGTGCTGTAGCAAATGCTACGAAAAAGCAAGAATTCGAAAACCGCAGGCTCCGGCTTCGGGCAGATTGCGCTGCGGCAAGCGTAAGGCGGGACGAACGGACGGGAGGGTGTGGATGACCGGGATCGGTCAGGTGCAGCACACGCATACGGGATATCAGGCGATCGACTGCGTCGCCTATCGGCACGCGCCTGCCGCCCTGTCGCTCGCCGCCGCCCCGCGCGACATCGTGCTCTACCGGATCGTCGATTACGGCCCCTCGCGTGTCACCAGCGCCGACCGACCGGCCGATCACAACGAATTGCTCCTGCTGACCCGCGGTTCAGGGCACCCGGCCTTCGGCTGCATGGCCGGCGAGCGCTACACCGTCGCGGCCAACCGCGATCTGCGCGCCAGCTTCGTGCCGAGCGGGGCGGATTCGCAGATCGAATTCGGCACCTCGGCCAAGAGCGTCAATCTGGTCTTCCCCAAGGGCTTCCTCGACAGCCTGCTCGAGGATCGCGGCGGGCGCGCCTCGGTGCCGCTGCTGTTCAGCGAGAACACCGCGCTGATCGGCCTCATCAGCCTGATCGAGCTCGAGCTGTTCCGCCCCGGCCTCGCCACCGATATCGTCGCCGAGCAGGCGATGCGATCGATGGCGCTGATCCTGTCGGGCATCGACCCCCACGGCTTCATCGCCGAGAGCGAGCGGATCAGCCTGCCGCCGGTGCGGTTGAAGCGGGTGATCGAATTCATCGAGGCCAATCTTGCCGAGCCGCTGACGCTCGATCTGCTGGCGCATGTCGCGGGGCTTTCGGTGTTCCACTTCGCGCGGGTGTTCCGGCAGGCGACGGGCTCCAGCCCCTATCGCTACGTGAGCGAGCGGCGGCTGCAGCACGCCCAGCGCCTGCTGATGTCGCCCGAGCTCTCGGTGCACGAGATCGCGCGCGCCTGCGGCTTCCCGCGCCATGCCAATTTCAGCGCGGCCTTCGCCCGCGCGCGCGGCATGTCGCCGAGCGCCTTCCGCGCCTACTTCGCGCTCTGATCGGCGCGCGCGCGAGGCCGGGCGTCAGGCCATTCCCGTTCGGGCCGGGTTCATGCTAGGGGCGCTCAAGCACCCCCGCCGCCTGCCTGCCCGCAACCGCCGATCGATCCGCCCATGGCCCCCACCCTTACGCTCGAAGAGGCCTACCTCGCGCACCGCGAGCGGCTGCTGCGCTTCCTGCGCGCGCGCGGCGGCGGGGAGGCGGCCGAGGATCTGTTGCAGGAGCTGTGGCTGCGCCTTGCCGCCGCGCCCGATCCCGCAGCGGCGGCGGGCCTCGGCTACATGATGCGCGCGGCCGACCGGCTGATGATCGATCGCTACCGCTCCGAGCGCCAGTCCGCCTTGCGCGACAAGGCCTGGGCCGAGGCGCAGCCGGGCATGGCCGACGGCGTTGCGGCCGCCCCCGGCCCCGAGCGCGAACTTGCCGCGCGGCAGGAGGTGGCGCGGGTCGAACGAGCGCTCGCCGAACTCGGCCCGCGTGCGGCGGCGATCCTGCGGCGCCACCGCATCGACGGGCTCACCCAACGCGCGATCGCCGCCGAATTCGGGGTCAGCCTGAGCACGGTCGAGAGCGACTTGCGCCGCGCCTATGCAGCGATCCTTGCGACCCGGGAGGACGGCCCATGAGGCATTCGCCGCGCGTCTCCGTCTTGCAGGCAGGAGAACCTGTCCGATGACCACCGACCAGCCGATCCGCGATGCTGCCCTTGCCTGGGCAATCGCCACGCGCGCGCCCGATTTCGCGGACTGGGACGGGTTTGCCGCCTGGCTCGAGGCCGATCCGGCCCATGCGAAAGCCTACGACGCCGTCCAATACGCGCTCGACGACGCCGACACGGTGCTGGCGGCGCTGCCCGCGCCCGCGCCCGCGCCGGAGCTGGATGAGGTCGCCGCAAACGACAATCCTCCCGGTTGGCTCGCCGGTCGCCGCGCGTGGCTCGGCGGTGCGGTGGCCGCATCGCTGGCGCTCGCGCTGACCTCGGTTCTGTGGTTCGGGCCCGGCGGCGAGACGCTCTACCGCACCGCTCCCGGCGAGACCCGGCTGATCGCGCTCGAGGATGGCAGCACGGTCGAACTCGCGGGCGGCAGCACCCTCGCGCTCGAGGGCGCGCGCGCCGCGCGGCTCGAACAGGGCCAGGCGCTGTTCACCATCCGCCACGACGCCGCCGATCCCTTTGTCCTCACCGCCGGCGGGGAACGGCTGGTGGACGCGGGCACGGTGTTCGATGTGCGGCTGGCGGGCGAGACGCTCGATGTCGCGGTGGCCGAAGGCGCGGTGATCGTCGACCCCGAGGGCGCAGCGATCCGCCTCGACCCGGGCGAGCGGGCGGTACGCGCGGACGGAAGGTTTCGCCGCGCCGAGGTCGACACCGCGATGGTGGGCGAATGGCGCCGCGGGCGGATCAGCTTCGAGGCCGCGAACCTTGCCGAGATTGCCGCCGAGCTCACCCGCGCGACCGGCACCCGCTTCACCAGCACTGACACGGCGACGCGCCTGTCGGGCAGCATCGCGGTGGATGCGGTGCGCGCCGATCCGGAGGCGCTGGGGCCGCTGCTGGGCGTGCGGATTATGCGCTCGAACGATGACTGGATGATTGCCGCGCGCTAGCGGCTAGAGCCTCGCGCCATGAAGCCGCTTGCCCCCCTTGTTGCAATCGTGAGCCTTGCCGCGGCTTCGCCGCTGGCGGCGCGCAGCGTCGAGCTGGCGATCCCGGGGGGCACGGTGTCCGAGGTCGCGATCGCGCTCGCACGGGCGACGGGGGCGAGCATCGTCATCGCCGACCCTGCGCTGGGCCGCAGGCCGGTGGCCGGGATCAGGGGGCGGATGGACGCCGACAGCGCGGTCAGGCGGCTCGCCAGGGCGGGCGGGCTCAAGGCGGTGAAGGTCGGGCCGGGCGCGTGGCGGCTGATCGCGGCGCCGCGCAGCACCCCGCTGCTCGCCCGCGCACGCCCGGCGCGCCCCGCGCCGGTCGCACGCGCCGCCGCCGCACCCGCGCCCGAACCGCCAAGCGAGGGCCCCCCGATCATCGTCACCGCGACCAAGCGCGACCTCACCTATGCCGAGACCGCGGGGCAGGTGACCCTGCTCGACGGCGAGGTGCTGCAACGCGGCGGGGTCGGCGGCACCGAGAAGATCATGCAGCGCGCGGCGACCGTCAGCTCGACCTATCTCGGCAGCGGGCGCAACAAGCTGTTCATCCGCGGCATCGCGGATTCGAGCTTCACCGGGCCGACGCAGGCGACCGTGGGCCAGTACTTCGGCGACCTGCGCCTGTCCTACAACGCCCCCGATCCCGACCTGCGCCTGTCCGACATGGAGCGGGTCGAGATTCTCGAGGGGCCGCAGGGCACGCTCTATGGCGCTGGTTCGCTCGGCGGGATCATCCGGCTGGTGCCGCGCGCGCCGGAGCCGGGCGAGACCAGCCTCGTGATCTCCGGCGGGGCGAGCGCGATCACGCAGGGCGAACCGGGCGGCGATGCCCATGCGACCATGAACCTTCCGCTCGCAGGCGAGACCGCGACGCTGCGGTTGAACCTCGATGCGGCGACGCTCGGCGGCTATATCGACAAGCCCGCGATTGGCCGCCGCGATGTCAACCGCACCGCGATCCTCTCGGGCCGCGCGGCGCTCCGGCTCGATCTCGCGCCCGATTGGCAGGCGGACGTGATCCTCCTCGGGCAGGACACCCGCGCCGACGACAGCCAATATGCCGACCGTGCCGGACGCCGCCTCGAGAGCTCGGCCGCGGTGACAGAGGGCTCGGCGGCGCAATACGGGCAGGCGCAGCTGGTGGTGAGCGGGCGGATCGGGGAGGTGCAGATCAAGTCCTCGACCGGGATCGGCGCGCAGGACCTGACCGAACGCTACGACGCGACCGCGCCCGGCGGCCCCGCGCGGCTGTTCCGCCAGCGCAACCAGATGCGCATGATCGCCAACGAGACGCGGGTCTGGCAGCCGGTCGGCGAGGGCGGTTTCGGCTGGGTGCTGGGCACCAGCGTCATCGACAACCGCAACACCGTCACCCGCAGATTGGGCGAGATCGAGGCGGCGCGGGTGGTGGCGGGCGTCGCCGCCGGGGATGAGGCACCCGCGCTGATCGCCGCGCTGCCGACCAGCACCGGCGTGCGCAACACCGTGTTCGAGATCACCGGCTATGGCGAGGCGAGCTACCGCGTGCGGCCCCGCCTGACCCTGACCGCGGGGCTCCGGGTCACCAATGTCGAACTGGGCGGAGCGGGCGAGGACGTCCTGCCGGTCTTCGCGCTCGCCGCGCAGGCCCGCGCGATCACCGCCGAGCGGCGCGAGACTGCCATTCTGCCCTCGGCCGCCGCGCTGCTCGACATCGGCGAGGGCGGGCGCGCGTGGTTTCGCTATCAGGAGGGCTTCCGCCCCGGCGGCCTTGCGGTGGCGGGCGATTTCGTGCGCCAGTTCCGCTCAGACCACGCGCGCACGGTGGAACTGGGCGGGGGCTGGGGCGAGCCCGGGCGCGGGGACTTCGACCTTTCCGCCAGCCTCTCCTACACCCGCTGGCGCGACATCCAGGCCGATTTCATCGACGTCGGCGGGCTGCCTTCGACCGCCAATATCGGCAATGGCGATCTGTGGTCGGCGAGTGTCTCGGGCTCGGTTCGCATCGCGCCCGGCCTGCGCGCCGAGGCCGGGGCGACGTTCAACGACAGCAGGGTCGACGAGCCGGTGTTCTTCGCGCCGACCGCCGTTTCGCTCGCGGGCTTCGACCTCGTCGCGCCCGCCGGTGCCGACGCGTCCGCGCGCTTCCTTGCCGCGCCGCGCCTCACCCGCATCCCCAATATCGCGCGCTTCTCGGGAAGGGCGGGGCTGCAATGGCACCGCGACTTTGCCAATGGCACCGCGCTCACGGCCGATGCCTGGGTGAGCTATGTCGGCACATCGCGCCTGGGGGTCGGGCCGGAGCTGGGCGACTTGCAGGGCGATTATCTCGACAGCGGGGCGATTGTCCGCTGGGGGCGCGAGAACGCCGGGCTGACGCTTTCGATCACCAATATCGCGAACGAGGAGGGCAACCGCTTCGCGCTTGGCACGCCGTTCGCCACGGGCCGCGCGCAGATCACCCCGCTGCAGCCGCGCACCATCCGCATCGGCTTCGACGCGCGCTTCTGAATTTTTTTCAAATTCGCATCAAGGCAGCCGCGCGAGCGCTCCGTCTCCTGTTCGAACGACCAGGAGGACCCCCTTGCTTAACCCCCGCTTGCTTTTCGCCGGAACCGCGCTCGCGACCATCGCCACGCCCTTCCTTGCCGCGAAGCTCTCCGCGCAGACCGTCATCAGCACCGCGCGCACCACGCCCGTCGTCACCTCGACGGTGAACGGCGGCCAGCCCAATGACGTGCGGATCGAGAGCGCCGGTTCGGTCACCGTCACCAGCGGCACCGCGGTGACGGTCGACAGCAACAACTCGGTGACCAACGCGGGAAACATCACGATCAGCAATGCCGACAATGCCACCGGCATCCTGGTGACCGGCGCGCGCACCGCCAACATCACCAATTCGGGCACGATCACCATCGACGAGGCCTATACGCCCACTGATACCGACAATGACGGCGATCTCGACGGGCTGTTCGCGCTTGGCACCGGGCGCACCGCGATCCGCATCGACGGGGCGCTGACGGGCAACCTCGTCCACACCGGCACGATCGTGGTCGAAGGCAACAATTCGGGCGGCATCCGCGCGAGCGCACCGATCACCGGGATGGTCACCATCGAAGGCCGAACCACCGTCACCGGCAACAATTCCGTCGGCGTGGCGCTGGGCGGCGTGTCGGGCAATGTCCGGCTGGCGGGCGAGATCACCGTGCGCGGGTCGGGCGCGCAGGGCGCGGTGCTGAGCGGCGACCTTGGCGGCGCGCTGCGCGTCCAGAGCGCGATCACCGCGACCGGTTATCGCAGCACCACCCTGCCGGCCGATGCCTCGCGGCTCGATGCCGACGACCTGCTGCAAGGCGGCAGCGCGCTGGTGATCGAGGGGAATGTCGCGCGCGGGATCATCTTCGAAATCGCGCCGAGCGACACCGTCGCTTCCGACAATGACGAGGATGACGACGGGATCGAGGACGCGCGCGAGGGCAATACCCGCATCATCGCCTATGGCGCGGCCCCGGCGGTGCAGATCGGCGGCGCGAGCGACATCGCCATCGGCGCGACGCAGGGCACCGCCAGCCAGTTCGGCATCGTCATGGCCGGGACGATTCTGGGCGACGGGGTCTATCAGGGCGTCAATGCCACCGGCATGCGGATCGGCGGGCGCGGCGGGGATGTCGCCGTCGCGGGCGGCATCCAGATCAACGGCCAGATCGGAGCCGTCTCGCGCGGGGGCAATGCGACCGCGGTGGAGCTGGCCGCAGGGACCTCGACCCCGGAGCTGCGCAACGCGAACACCATCGCCGCCACGGTCAGCGGCACCACCGGCACCGGCACGGCGACGGGCGTGCTGATCGGCGCCGACGCCGCGCTCCCCACCTTGCGCAATTCGCGCAGCATCACCGCGACCACGATCAAGGACGGCACCGCCTATGCCATCCGCGACCTTTCGGGCACGCTCGGCCTGATCGAGAACAGCGGCACGATCACGGCGACCGGCGCCGAGGCGGGATCGGGCCGCAATGTCGCGATCGACCTCACCGCCCGCACCGGCGACAGCATCGTGCGCCAGACCGTGGTCGCGGCGGGCACCACCGCACCGACCATCACCGGCGACATCCGCTTCGGCGGGGGCTCGGATCTGCTCGAGCTGGCCGACGGCGGCTTTGCCGGCAATGTCAGCTTCGGCGCGGGCACCAACCGCCTCACCATGAGCGGCGATGCGGTGATGGTGGGCAATGCCGATTTCGGCGGTGGGGCGGGGACGCTGAGCCTGGCTGGTACCGCGGCTTTCTCGGGCAGGCTCCTCAATTCGCAGAATGTCGCGGTCAACCTCGCCGGCGGCTCGCTGGCGCTGAACGGGCCGACCACCATCGCCAGCCTCAATGTCGGCAACAACGCGGTGATCGGCGCGACGCTGGGCGGGGCGGCGGGCAGCAGCACCGCCATCACCGTGACCGGCGCGGCCAGTTTCGGCACGGGCACGAGGATCGCCATCCGTCTTGCCGACATCAACACGGCGGTGGGCACCTACACCGTCATCTCGGCCGGCAGTCTGACCGGCGCGAGCAACCTCACCGCGGATTCCGCGCTGGTGCCGTTCCTCTACAAGGCCGCCCTCGCGGTGAGCGGCAACAACATCAATGTCGCGATCAGCCGCAAGGCCAACAACGAGCTGGGCCTCAACGCCTCGGAAGCGGCCGCCTTCGACGGGCTGTTCGCCGCCTTCTCGAAGGACACCAAGGTCGCCGACCTGTTCCTCGGCATCAACACCGCCGAGGTGTTCCAGGCCTATGTCGCCCAGACCCTGCCCGACCATGCGGGCGGCAGCTTCGAGGGCCTCAGCCAGGGCCTGCGCGCCTTCGACCGGCACTTCATGGACCCCAATTCACCCTTCGATCAGGAAGGCAAGTTCCGGATCATCGCCGATTTCGCCAACTGGAACGTCGAGAAGGACCGCGGGCAATCCGCCGCCTTCGACCTCTCGGGTCTCGGCTTCCGGGGCGGGGCGGAATACCTCACCAGCCTCGGCGCCTTCGGGGTGACCGGCAGCTGGCTGTGGAACAAGCACAAGAACGGGCCCTTCGACAATTCGGTCCTCTCCGACAGCTACGAGGCGGGCGCGCATTGGCGTGGCAAGTTCGGCCCCGTGATCGCCTTCGCGCGCGTGGGCGCGGGCAAGGCCGACTTCTCGGGCAGCCGGGTGTTCGCCGGCGGCACGGGCACCAATGCCGCCAATTACACCATCACCCGCGACTGGAAGGGCGACTTCGTCACCGCCACCGGCGGCGCCTCGATCGAGGGCGGCGGGCAGTTCTTCTTCTTCCGCCCCTCGGTGGTGGTGGATTACCTGCGCCTCAAGGAGGACGGCTACACCGAGACGGGCGGCGGCACGGCCTTGAACCTCACGGTCGAGGAGCGGGCGAGCAAGGAGGTCGGCATCAACGGCGCGGTGGCCGTGGGCGCCGACCTGTTCGGCATGCAGGCGCGCGACCGAGGCTGGCTGCGGATCGAGGGCGAGGGCGGCTGGCGCGAGCTCTTGACCAGCGACCTCGGCGCGACCCGCGCGCGCTACAACACCGGCCAGCAGTTCACGCTCACCCCCGAAGGCCGCGACAGCGGCTGGTTCGCCCGCGCGCGGGTGCTGGGCGGGGACGGCAGCTACAAGGTCGCCGGGGAGGTCGGGCTGGAAGAGCAGTTCGGCAATATCGGCTACAGCTTGCGCGCATCCATCCGCCTCGGCTGGTGATGGGCGCGGGTGTCGGCCGGCGAAGCCCCCCAGCCTGTCCGGCCGACACCCAAACGCTAATGCTCGCTCTCGGGCAGGCTCTGCACGTGCACCATGTAGCCGACGATCGCGGGCACCGCCGCATCGTCGACCGGGGCCTTGTAGAGCTTCTTCATCTTGCCCACGATCGACTCCCACTTCTCGGCAGACACCTTGGGCTGCTGGAGCATGGTCGAGGGCGAGTGGCAGGCGGTGCAGTTCTCCAGCACCGCATCGCGCCCCGGGCCTTCGGGGAGGTCGACGGGATCATCGGGCAGGGCGATGCTCGCATCCTGGAACGCGACCTTCGCGGGGCTGTCGCAGGCTGCCAGAAGCAGCAGCGCGGGGAGGATGGCGCGCCGCATCATCGCGCCCTCAGGGTGATGCGTTCGATGACGCTCCGGGCATAGCCGGAGGGGTTCCAGACCAGCGCCTCGGGCTGCACCGCGCCGTTGACGTTGCGGGCGCGCACGCCGATGGCCTCGAGGCTGCCCGCGACCTGCGGCAGGCTCACCGACCAGCGGCGGAAGGCATAGGGGCCTGCGTCCTCGGCACCGAGGTCGCAGGGGATCTCCCAGCCCTTCCCGACGAGGTCGACCCGTTCGAGCGCCGCGTCGCCCCCCATGGCGATGCCCTCCAGCACCAGCGGCTTGCCCAGCGCCACGGTCTCGCCATCGGCATGGCTGGTGATGAAGGCGCGCGGGGGCATGGCGGTGATGGGGACGGTCGCGAAGTCCTTGCTCTCGGGCGTCACCGGCTCGGCGGGCATGCGGTAGGAGTCCGCCATGTAGTAGCTGTCGTCCTCGCCGCTCAGCACCTCGATGGTCGAGAGCATCTTGACCCAGTAGGTCGAGAACCACCCCGGCACCACGATCCGCAAGGGGAAGCCGTGGAGGATGGGGAGCGGCTCGTCGTTCATCGCCCAGGCGACGAGCACATCGTCGCGCATCGCGATGTCCATCGGCAGCGACTTGATGAACTGCGGCGCGCCCTCGGTTAAGGTCACATCGAGACCCGCGTAGCGCACTCTTTTCGCGCCCTCGGCGACCCCGGCCTTGGCCAGCACGTCCTTGAGGCGCACCCCGGTCCACTTGGCGCAGCCCATCGCCCCGTTGCCCCACTGGGTGCCGGTCACCCTCGGCTCGGAGAGGCCCCGACCATTGCCGGCACATTGATTTATGGCAACGATTTCAATGGCTTCGCCCGCCCCCGCAATCTCCTCCAGCGTCAGCGACACCGCCTGCTTCACCGCCCCGCCGATCGCCACCCGGTGATCGGCCGCCTTGACCTCGGTCGGCATCGGCCAGTTCCAGCGGACGAACATCCGGTCATTGGGGGTGATGATCCCTTCGCGGAACACCGCCATCGGGGTCTCGAGCAGCGGGGGCCGGATGCGCTGGACGATCATCTCGCCCTTGCCGGGAAAGGCGGGCGTGGTGGGCCGCAGGCTCGGTCCGCCGGGGAGGGCGAGATCGATCATCCTCCCCCCGCTCAGCGCGTGGACCACCGCCGGAGCCGCGAGCGCCGCCCCTGCCAGCACACTGCGCCGGGTGACCTGATCGTCGCTCATGCCTTCACCCCCTCTGCCCGCGCGATCAGCTCCCCGATATCGGCCACTTCGAGGCCGTGCGCCGCGATCAACTCGCCGATGTCGTCGATGCGCGCCATCTCGCCATCGTCGCGCATGATCGAGCAGATCACCGCCGCATCCCCCGCACCCGCCATCCGCGCAAGATCGATCGAGGCCTCGCACGCCGCCGCTCGCTCCAGCACCCCGCCGGGGCGCGCGATCAGCGGGAAGACGTGGCCGGGTGAGTGGATATGCGCAGGCGTTGCCCCCTCGGCGATCGCGACGCGCACCGTATGCGCGCGGTCGGCGGCGGAGATGCCGGTCGAGACGCCCTCGGCCGCCTCGATCGAGCGCGCGAAGGGCCGCCCGGTCTGGCGCTCAGGTCCGGGGTTGACGAGGCTGAGGCCGAGCTGTCCGGCGCGCTCGGGCGTCACCGCGAGGCAGATGAGGCCGCGGCCGTGGGTCGCCATGAAATTGATCGCCTCGGGGGTCACATGGCTGGCGGCGCACATCAGGTCGATGTCCCCGCCGCGCAGCCGGTCGCCTGCAATGACGACGATGCGCCCCGCGCCGATCGCTTCCAGCGCCCTTTCAAGCGCCGCGCGCATCACGCAAGATCCCTTCCGGCAGCGAAGCTCTTCGCGCCGAGCACCACCTGCTTGCCGACCAGCTCGATCTGCCCGCGCGCGCGCTCGTCGAGGCATTCGCCGTCGGGGGAGAACATCCCCTGATAGGTGCGGATCGTCGCGCCCATCGGGGTCGGCCAGCCGCGTAGCGCATGGGTGATCGCGCGCATGGTGAGGAGCGTCGACATCGAGGCCTGGTCGCCGAAGGCCGTGGCGATCAGGCCGACGGCGCGGCCATCGAGATAGGGCCGCTCGTCGCGCGCCAAGTCCTCGAGGTAGTCGAGCGCGTTCTTGACCACGCCCGAGATCGTGCCGTGATATCCGGGGGCGGCGACCAGCAACCCGTCCGCCGCGCGCACCGCCGCGACCATCTCCGCGCCCCAGGTCGCATCGTGCCCGGGGCCGCGATAGTGGGGGAGGGCGGCGAGATAGTCGCCGCCGAACACCGTCACCTCGGCCCCTTCGCCCGCAGCGATGCTGCCAGCCAGGCGCAGCGCCTGTTCGGTCGAGGAGCCGGGATTGACCGTGCCGCCGAGGGCCACGATTTTCGTAGAGGTGGGCCGGGTCATGCGGGGCGAGTCCTTTCAGCGAGATGGGCGGCGAGGGCGGCGGTCTGTTCGCGGGTGAAGTGCAGCCCGAGCTTGGTGCGGCGCCACAGGATGTCCTCGGCGGTGACGGCCCATTCGCGCGCCACGAGGTGACCGACCTCGGCAGCGGTGAGGCCGTGGCCGAAATCCGCGCCGAGATCGGCGCGGGTCGCGGCTTGCCCGAGGAAATCGAACGCCGCCGTGCCGTAGAGGCGCACCAGCCGCTCGGCCTCGCGCGGGGTCAGGAAGGGGTAGCGGGCGACCAGCTCCGCCATCTTCGCAGCCGCCTCGGTAATCCCGAAATCGCCGCCCGGCAGGCATGCGCCGCCCGTCCAGTCCTTGGCCGAGAGCACGGGAAGGAAGGGCGCGAGCTGATCGATCGCCTCGGCGGCGAGGTGGCGGTAGGTGGTGATCTTGCCGCCGAACACCGAGAGCAGCGGCGCGGTTCCATCACTGCCGCCGTCGATCTCGAACCGGTAGCCGCGGGTCGCCGCCTCGGGCTTGCCCGATCCGTCGTCGACCAGCGGTCGCACGCCGGAATAGGTCCACACCACGTCGGCGGGGGTCACGGGCTGGCGGAAATATTCCGAGGCGCCCGCGCACAGATAGGCGATCTCTTCGGGGCTGGCCTTGACCTCGTCGAGCCCGGCCTTGTGGTCGACATCGGTGGTGCCGATCAGCGTGAAGTCGCGCTCGTAGGGGATGGCGAAGAAGATCCGCCCGTCGGGCAGCTGGAAGAAATAGGCGAAGTCGTGATCGAACAGCTTGCGCACGACGATGTGCGATCCGCGCACGAGGCGCATCTTCTGCGCCGACGGCTCGCCCGCGCGCCCCAGCAGGTCGAGCACCCTCGGCCCCGCCGCATTGACCACGGCGCGCGCGTGGAAGGTCTCGCCGCCCGCCTCGATGTGCCACACGTCACCCGCGCGGGCGAGCGCGGTGACCTCGCAGCGGGTGCGCACCTCGGCGCCCCGGTCGGCGGCGTCGCGGGCGTTGAGCACCACCAGCCGCGCGTCGTCCACCCAGCCATCGGAATAGGCGAAGGCGCGGGTGTATTCGGGTTTGAGCGGCGCGCCTGCGGGATGGCGGGCGAGGTCGACGCTCTCGGCAGACGGCAGGCGCTTGCGCCCGCCGATGTGGTCGTAGAGGAACAGCCCCAGCCGCAGCAGCCAGCGCGGGCGCAGGCCCGGGCGGTGGGGGAGGATGAAGCGCAGCGGCCAGATGATGTGCGGCGCGATGCCCCACAGCACCTCGCGCTCGGACAGGGCCTCGCGCACGAGGGCGAATTCGTAATGCTCGAGATAGCGCAGGCCGCCATGGATCAGCTTGGTGGAATTGGACGAGGTGCCCTCCGCCAGGTCGCCGCGTTCGAGCAGCAGCACCTTCGCTCCGCGCCCGGCGGCATCGCGCGCGATCCCCGCGCCATTGACGCCGCCGCCGATCACCGCAAGGTCGAACACCGTCTCCATCAGATCACCCACTGCGCATAGGCGAGCGCCACCGCGAGGCTGGCGATGGTCGCCGCCAGCACCGGCATCACCGCGCGCCAGCCGAGGCCCAGCAGCAGATCGGTGCGGGTGCGCATCGCCGTCGCCGTAACCGCGAGCAGCAGCAAAGTCTTGGACAAAGTCAGCGCGTGGGCGGCGAGGGGGGGCGGGACAGTGACGAGCGAGTTGACGCCCACCAGCGCGAGGAAGGCGAGGATGAAGCCCGGCAGCACGGGCACCCGCGCGCGGCCCACGCCTGCGGGGAGCGGCTCGACGCGCGCGATCCACAAGGCGGCAAGCGTCACCAGCGGGGCGAGCAGCGCGACGCGGGTGAGCTTCACCACGGTCGCCTGCGCGCCCGCCGCGTCGGAGACCGCGAAGCCCGCGCCGATCGCCTGCGCGACGTCATGGATCGAGGCGCCGACGAGGAAGCCCGCCTGCGCGTCGGAGAAGCCGAGCATCGTCGTGAGCGGCGGATAGGTGACGAGCGCGATGGCGCTGGCAGCGGCAAGGATCACGAGGGTGAGGGTGAAGAGCGCCTGATCGATCCGCTCGCGCCCGATCACGCCGTAAAGCGCGAGCGCCGCCGAGGCCCCGCAGATCGCGGTCGCTCCGCCGCCGAGGAGGCCGATGGCGGGGCTCTGCCCGGTCGCGCGCGCGGCGGCGAGCGCGGCGATCAGCGCCGAGCCCATGACCAGCGCGAGCCCCGCGAAGGGCACGATCCCCATCTGGGCGACCTGCATCGCGGTGACCTGGAAGCCGAGCAGCACGATCCCGGCCCGAAGGCCGTGGCGGCTGACCGCGTCGAGTCCGTCATGCGTGCGCGGATCGGCAGCGGCGAAATTGACCGCCAGCCCGATCAGCAGCCCGGCGAGAATGATCGGCACCCCGTAATTCTGCGCCAGCCAGGCGGCGGCCGCACCGGCGATGGCGCTGATCGCCAGCCCGGGGACGAAGCGCGACAGCGGCCTGCGCTCGGCCCTCGCGGCGGCGCTCGCGGTGGTGTCGGCGAGCACCATCTCGCCGAACAGGTCGCCGGCGAAGGCATCGAAATCCGGGCTCGATCCCCGCTTCATCCTGTTGCCGCCCTGTTCCTGCGCCGCATGCCGTGTCCGACTGTGTGTCCGATCGTGTGTCTCACGGTGTCACAAGCCTACCGCGCGCCCTCGGCGAATGCAACCGCGCTGGCCCTCAGTCGAACAGTTCGGCATCGCTCACCGGGCGGCGGATCTCGGGGAGCAGCCACTGGAACCACGCGAGCGCAATGAGGTAGGAGGCGGCGGCGAAGGCGAACAGCGGGCCGTAGCCGAGCCCGGCATCGAGCACCCGGCCCGCCACGAGGCTGATCGCCACCCCGCCCATGTTGCCCATGAAGGCGCCGAAGGCCGTCACCCGCCCGACCTTCTCCCCCGGCACCACGTCGGTGATGGTCGAGAACAGCGAGAGCGAGAAGCCCTGGTGCCCGGCCATGACCACCCCGATCATCACCGCCACCGGCCAGAAACCGCCCAGTTCGAGCACCAGCGGCAGCGGCGCGACGATGAGGGCGCAGACCAGCATCACGCCCTTGCGCACGCGGTTGGGGCTCCACCCCGCCTCGAGCAGCCGGGTCGAGACCCACCCCGCCAGCAGCGCGCCGAGCCCCGATCCGGCAAAGGCGATGGCGAGCGGCACCGCCAGCTCCAGCGTCGAGAGGCCGAATTGCTTGCGGTAGTAATCGGCGAGCCAGAAGTTGATGAACCACCAGGTCATGTCCGACAGGGCCTTGGCGACGACGATCGCCCAGGTCTGGCGGTTCGCGAGGATGGGGCCGTAGGCTGCGCCTCCCGCATTGCGCGCGGATTGCGCGGCCGCGCCGCGCACGTTGAGCGATGCGATGCCGCGCGCCAGCCACATCCAGGCGAACAGCGCGAGGAAGCCGCCGATCCCGCCCGCCACCAGCGCCCCGCGCCAGCCCACCGCCAGCGCCAGCGCCGGGATCACGAAGGGCATCGCGATCGTCCCCGCGCCCGCCAGCATGGTCGCGAAACCGAAGGCGAAGCTGCGCTTGTCGGGCGGGAACAGGGTCGCCACGGTCTTGATGGTGAGCGGGGTCTGCACCGCCTCGGTGACGCCGAGGCCGACGCGCGCGGCGACCACCTGCCAGGTGCTGAAGGCCCAACCGTGCGCCATCGCGGCGAGGCTCCAGGCGCTCGCGCCGACCTGCATCGAGCGGTTCACCCCGAGGCGGTCGACCAGCCAGCCGGTGACGAGGAAGGCGAAGGCGGCGGAGAACTGCGTGACCGCGGCAAGATCGCCGAAGTCCTTGTCGCTCCAGCCGAAATCTTCCATCATGTCGGGCTTGAGGATGGCGATGATCGGCCGGTCCATCGCGTTGAACACCCCCGCGATGCACAGCACCGTGAACAGGCTCCAGCGCAGGCGTGCAGCAATGGGAGAGTGGTCGGCAGCGGCCATCACGGTTTCCTACTTCGGGCAGTCACGGGCAGGCAAGCGCCAGACGGGAAGGGCCGCCGGATCGCTCCGACGGCCCCCGTTTTCGTCACGCTGCCATGCGGCTCAGAACGTCCTGACGCGCAGGGACACGCCGAAATAGCGGTCCGCATCGCGCGGGATCTGCAACCGGCGGCCGCCTTCCAGGTTGAGCAGCACGTAGCTTTCGTCCGCGATGTTGCGGGCGTGGAAGGTCACGCGGTACTTGTCGTCCGGGTCCGACAGGCCGATCGAGGCGTTCCAGATGCCGTAGGGGTCGATCCGGGTGGTGGGCGATTCCCCGAGATCCGAATACTGCGTGCTGGTGTGGCGGTAATCGGTGTTGAGGTACAGCGTCACCCCGCCCAGTTCGCGGGTGTAGTCCCCGCCGATGGTGTAGACGAACTCCGGCGCGAGCGGCAGGACGGTGCCGTTGCGCGCGTCGGGCGCGTTGGTGGTGGGGTTCGGGTTGAACTCCTTGACCCGCGCGTCGGCATAGGCCGCGCTGGCGCGCAGATTGAGGCCGTCGACGGGGTTGACGATGAGGTCGGCCTCGAAGCCCTCGCTCTTCACCGTCCCCGCATTGGTCAGGTTCGAGATCGTGAAACCGTTGACGACGATGAAGTTGTTCGCCTGGAACCCGTCATACTCGACCGTGAAGGCGGCCACGTTGAGCTGCACGCGGTTATCGAGGAACTGCGACTTCACCCCGATCTCGAAGCTGTCGGACAGCTCCTCGTCGATCGGCACCGCGTTGTTGGGGGCGGTGTGGTTGAAGAACACGTTGAAGGCCGGACCCTTGTAGCCGCGGGTGTAGGACCCGTAGAGCATGATGTCCTCGGTCGGCTTGAACTGGATCGCGGCGCGGCCCGACAGGTTGCCGGTGCTGGTCTCGCCCCGGCTGGTGTTGGTGCCGTTGCCGCCGTTGGCGATCAGGCCGCCGGCCGGGTTGAGGTTGGTGCCCGGGCCGGCGACGGGCGCACCGTCGGTGGCATTCTGCGCCGGGGCGCGGGTGTGGGTGAATTCGAGCTTGTCCCAGGTGTAACGCAGGCCTCCGGTCAGCGAGAGCTGCTCGGTGATCTCGTAGGTCGCCTGGCCGAACAGTGCGTAGTTGTTCGACCGCACATCGCTGCGCGAAGTGGCGAAGGGGAACAGGGTGTTGACCGTGTCGGCGAGATTGCACGGGATCGCCCCGCCCGGCAGCGCCGGCAGGGTCGAGGTGGTGCAGGTGATGTTGCGGCGGGTGAAGT
>NZ_LSJS01000114.1 GCF_001557325.1 Erythrobacter donghaensis | reverse complement strand
GACGAGCCGCGCGCGCTGCGCTTTCGACAGGCGCAGGCGCGCGGCGACCGTCTCGGCGGTCTCCGGGCTCGGCGGGAGCAGTGCGGCGAGGCGGCGGACGGGATCGGGGGCGATGCCTTGCGCGGCCTCGGCGGCGATCAGCTTGCCGAGGAGAGCGATCTGCGGCGGACAGGCCTCGGGCAGGATCACCGGCAGCACGCCCCTTGTGCGCATCCGCGCGATCGTGGGGTGGGGATCGTTGAGGCCGAGCAGCGCCAGCAGTTCGGCGGCAATACGTTCGCGGCTGAGGCCCTTGAGCGTGTGGGCAAGCTCCGCGCAGGCGTCCTCGGCCTCGGTATCGAGGTCCGCGCCGAAGCGGGTCTGGAAGCGGTAGTAGCGCAGGATCCTGAGGTGATCCTCCGCGATCCGCTGGCGCGCGTCGCCGATGAAGCGCACCCGCCGCGCGGCGAGGTCCGCCAGCCCGCCGAAGTAGTCCGCGATCTCCAGCGTCTCGGGGTGGGCGTAGAGCGCATTGATGGTGAAATCGCGCCGCGCGGCATCCTCGGGCCAGTCGGAGGCGAAGGCGATGGTCGCGCGCCGGCCATCGGTCGCGACATCGCGCCTGAGGGTGGTGACCTCGACGGGTCCGTCCTTGAGGATCGCGGTGACGGTGCCGTGGTCGATGCCGGTCGGCACGGTGCGGATGCCCGCCCGGCCGCAGGCGGCGATCACCTCGGCGGGCATGAGTTTCGTCGCGCAGTCGACATCGGCGACGCCCACGCCCAGCAGGCCGTCGCGCACTGCCCCGCCGACCCAGCGGATGTTATCGGCACCCAAAGCGCGGGTCAGCGCGGCGAGCCCCTCGCGCCGCGTCCACTCGGCCCCGCAAAGGTCAGGCAGCATCGCGCAGGGCCTCCAGCGTGATCCGGCGCGAGAGGTTCGCGATGATCGCCGCGGTCACGCCCCAGATGCGGAAGCCCTGCCACTCGAGCTCGAGATAGCGCCGCATCGCCCCGCGCCAGAACACCTCGTTGGTGGTCCAGCTGGCGGGATCGAGCAGCAGGCCGAGCGGGGCTTCGAACCAGGCCTCGACCTCCTGCGGGTTGGGGACGAGCGGCAGGCCGGGGGGCACCACGCCCACCACCGGTGTCACCAGAAAGCCGGTGCCGGTGTGATAGACATCGCTGGTGCCGATCACCCGCACCGCCTCGCGCGGCAAGGCAAGTTCCTCCTCGGCCTCGCGCAGCGCGGCGGTGACGGCGTCCTCGCCGGGATCGATCTTGCCGCCGGGAAAGGCGACCTGCCCGGGATGATCGCGCATCGCGCGGGGGCGCTGGGTGAGGATCACCTGCGGATTGCGGGGCACATCGGTGATCGCGATCAGCACCGCGGCAGGGGTCGCGCGGCCCCCTTGGGCGAATTGCGCGTCGCTCAGCAGATCGGGAATGTCGCGCGCGTGGCCCTCGGCGAAGGCGCGGGCGAGGGGGTCATGAAGGCTCATGGCAGCAGCCGGAACGCCTCGCCCCGGCTGGTAACCTGCCAGCCATTATCCTCCGCGCCCTCGGCCAGTGCGATCTCGGCGAGCTGCGCCCAGGTCGAGCGGTTGAGGCGCGCCTCGCACCCGCGCCGGACGTGGAGGTAGAGCGCGGGCTCCTCCGCCGTTCCCGCCGCGCGCAGGGCGTGGCCGGGCCCCGCGATCACGAGGTCGTCGGTGTTGAGGCGGAAGACCAGCGCATCGTCCTTGCGGACGCAATCGGTGGCGATGAAGGCGGCATCCTCGACCTCGATCGCGAGCTTCTCGACCGGGGTCACCAGCCAGTGATGGCCGGCATCGTCGCGGGTGAGCAGGCTCGCAAAGGCGCGCACCATCGCCTCGCGCCGGATCGCGCCGCCCTCGTGGAACCACGTCCCGTCGGCGGCGATCACCATGTGGCTCTCGCCGACCTTGGCGGGCGACCAGCTTTCGACCGGCGGCAGCTGGCGCGTCTCGACCAGAGCGGCAATCTCGGCGAGGGTCAGGCCGGCAAGGTGCGGGGGCGGATCATAGGGCATGTCGACAAGGGGATGGCAGATGGGGCGGGGAAGGTGAACCCCCCATTCGTCATTACGGGCGAGGCCGGAGGTCAGCCCTCCCAAGGGGCCAGCATGCCCTCGGCCGGCATCGCGGCGAGGCCGTGACCGCGGGCGAGCAGGCGGTCCTGCTCATAGGGCCCCGGGCAGCGCCAGCCGCCGGTCATGGCAGCGGAGAAGCCCCAGCGGCCATAGTAGGACGAGTCGCCGATCAGCACCTGGGGGAGCGCGCCGCGCCCCGCTGCCCCGAGCCGCGCATCCTCGGCCAGCATCGCGCTCATCAACCCGACGCCGAAGCCTTCGCCCTGCCGCTCGGGCACCACGGCTACGGGTCCGACCATCACCAGCGGCACCTGCCCCTCTCGGGTCTGGAGGCCCACCGGCCAGCACTGGATCGTCGCCACCAGCAGATCGTGCTCGTCGAGCGCGGCAAGGCTGAGGCCGGGGAGCCATGCCATGCCTTCGCGGATGCGATAGGCGGTGCGCGCGTGGCGATCCGGCCCGAAGGCGCGGTCGAGCACTTCCTCGATCATGGCGGGATCGACAGCCTCGAGCGGGATGATCGTCGCGCTGGCCTGAGCGCGCGGGCTTGCGGTCATTTCGCGGTGAGCTTGAGCAGCCGCGCGCCCTTGCCGTCCTGCGCCACCCAGATCGCCCCGTCGGGGCCCTGGGCGATGGCCCGCAGACGCGAATCGAACTCGTGGCGGGCGACTTCGCGCGCTTTCTCGCCGTCGATCGCCACATCGACGATCGCCTGCGTCGCGAGCCCGGTGATCAGCGCATGGCCCTTCCACGCGGGGAACTGGTCGCCAGTGTAGATCACCATGCCGCCCGGCGCGATCACCGGGGTCCAGCTGAGCGCGGGCTGGGCAAAGCCGTCGCCGCTCGCGTGATCGGGGATCGGGTTGCCGTTGTAGTGTTCGCCGTCCGAACGCACCGGCCAGCCGTAATTGGCGCCTGCCGTGACGAGGTTGAGCTCGTCGCCCCCCGCCGGGCCGTGCTCGACCTCCCACAAGCGGCCTTGCGCATCCCACGCCATCCCGAGGATGTTGCGGTGGCCCATCGACCAAATTTCGGCGGTGACGCCGCCCTTGTCGGCCATGGGGTTGCCCGCCGCCGGGGTGCCGTCGAGGTTGAGGCGCACGATCTTGCCGAGCGTTGCGGCGGTGTCCTGCGCCGGCTGCATCTTCTGCCGATCGCCGCTGGCGACGTAGAGATACTTGCCGTCGGGCGAGAAGGCGAGGCGGTGCGAATAGTGGCCCCGGCCCGTTACCTTGGGGGTCTGGCGCCAAATGACGCCGAGGTCTTGAATGGCGCAGGTCGTGGGGGCCGAGCACACCAGCTTGCCCTTGCCGACCGCCGCGCCGCGGGTGTCGCCTTCACCGGCCTCGGCCCAGCTCAGATAGATCGTGCGGGTGCCGAGCGTCTTTGAGGCTTCGGCGGGCAGGAAGGCGATGTCGCCCAGCCCGCCCTGGCCGCCGTAATCGACCTTGGGCGCGCCGGTGACCGTCGCGGTCTCCCCGGTCCTGGTGTCGAGCAATTTGACCGTGCCCGCCTTCTCGGTGACGAACAGCGTCGCGGTGCCCGGCGCGAAGGCCATAGCCCACGGCTCCTCGAAGCCGGCGACATCGGTCGTGGTAAAGGCCTCGCCTGCGGGGGTCGCGGCGCTTTCCCCCGTTTGCGCATTGGCGCAGCTTGCCAGCATCAGCGGGAGAGGAGAAAGAGCGGCGAGCAAACGGGCAGAACGGATCATGCTTGGGGTCACTCCGGATTTGATCGCCTCGGGACGGCCGCTGGTGATCGGCGTCGACGAGGCAGGGCGCGGGCCGCTCGCCGGGCCGGTGGTGGCCGCGGCGGTGGTTCTGGGCGCCGCGATACCTTCCGGGCTCGACGATTCCAAGCGGCTTTCGTCCGCCCGCCGCGCCGTGCTCGACGATGCGATCCGCGCGGGCTGCGGCTGGGCGGTCGCGGTGGTGGAGCCCGAGGAGATCGACCGGCTCAACATCTTCATGGCGACCATGCACGCGATGACCCGCGCCGTGGCGGCGCTGACCGCGGCGCTGGAGTGCGAGACGCGCGAGGTGCTGATCGACGGCAACCTGACCCCGCATGGCCGCTGCCCCGAATGGTGCTGGCCCGCGCGCGCGATCGTCGGCGGGGACGGGATCGAGCCCTGCATCTCCGCCGCCTCGATCATCGCCAAGGAATGGCGCGACCGGATGATGCTGGAAGCGGCCGCCGCGCACCCGCATTACGGCTGGGAGCGCAACAAGGGCTACGGCACGGCCGAGCACATGGAAGCGCTGCGGCTGCACGGGCCGAGCCCCTTGCATCGCCGCAGCTTCGCGCCGGTATCGCAACTGGTGCTGATCTAGGTCGCTCTCGCTTGCGGGTGAGTCCTCCCCGCCACACCCCCACATCCGGAGTCCCGGGCTGCGCGCGGGACTCTACATCTTGTGCCGGACTCGTTTCGTTCCGCCCGCGCGGCTCACGCCATCACAATGCTCACGCAAAATTAGAGGCTTGACGCGGACTCTTCGAAGACTCATGCCTGTGGATAAGTTCCCACACATGACAGGCGAGGGCCCCGTGGCAGGCTTGATGGAAAAGGTGAAGTCGCGCGCGAAAAGCCTTGAGAAAGCGCAGGAAGTCGTGCGCGCCGATCTGCCGCTGGGCCGCATCCTGCCCGGTGACTGCGTCGCGGCGATGCGCTCGCTGCCCTCGGCCAGCGTCGACCTCGTCTTCGCCGATCCGCCTTACAACCTGCAACTGGGCGGCGATCTCGCGCGGCCCGACGGCAGCCATGTCGACGCCGTGACCGATCACTGGGACCGGTTCGATTCCATGGCCGCCTATGACCAGTTCACCCGCGAATGGCTGACCGAGGCGCGCCGCGTCCTCAAGCCCGATGGCGCGCTGTGGGTGATCGGCTCCTACCACAACATCTTTCGCGTTGGGGCGATCCTGCAGGACCTCGGCTTCTGGATCCTCAACGACATCGTCTGGCGCAAGACCAACCCCATGCCCAATTTCAAGGGCACCCGCTTCACCAACGCGCACGAGACGCTGATCTGGGCGAGCATGGGCGAGAAGTCGCGCTACCACTTCAATTACCGCGCGATGAAGACCCTCAATGACGAGCTCCAGATGCGCTCCGACTGGGTTCTGCCGATCTGCTCGGGGGGCGAGCGCCTGAAGGAGAACGGCAGGAAGGCGCACCCCACTCAGAAGCCCGAGGCGCTGCTCTACCGCGTGCTCTTGGCGACGACCGAGAAGGGCGACGTGGTGCTCGATCCCTTCTTCGGCACCGGCACCACCGGCGCGGTCGCCAAGCGTCTGGGGCGCGAATGGATCGGCTGCGAGCGCGAGGATTTTTACAGGGAAGTCGCCACCAAGCGCATCGACCGCGAGCTGCCCTTGGACGAAAGCGCACTCACCACGATGCAATCCCCCCGCACCGCGCCCAAGGTGGCGTTCGGCGCGGTGGTCGAGGCAGGGCTGATCCCGCCGGGCTCGCAAGTCTTCGACAAGAAGCGCCGCTTCATCGCCACCGTGCGCACCGACGGCTCGCTGGAGTGCCAAGGCAAGACCGGCTCGATCCACGGGCTCGGGAAGGAATTGCAAGGCGCGCCCTCGTGCAACGGCTGGGCTTTCTGGCACTACGAGCAGGGCGGGGAAGTGCAGCCGATCGACGCGGCGCGCCAGCTCTACCTGCTCGCCGCCGAGGACTGATCGGCCCGGTCAGACCAGCTTGAACAGCACCAGCGCGATCACGGCGATGATCACCCAGACCGTGTAGGTCAGAACCTTGCCCCAGCTGCGCCGCCGCTGACGGTCGTCGCGACGGTCACGTTCGATCTCGTTGCCGATCGACAGGGCATCGAAGAACAATTCCACCAAAGTCAGCATGATACGGGGCTCCTGAGCCTCCGTCATACGGGTGAGCCGGTTAGGAAAAGGTGAAACGCGTGGCGCCTGACGATAAGCCGCGCACCCGCGTTGTCCGCCCCGCCGCGCGCCTGCTAGACAGCCCCCATGGCTGACTCCGTCTATATCCACCCCCTCACCCTCGCCCCCGGTCCGCAGGCGGTGGAGGGCGCGGCGGTGCGGCTTGGCGGCAGCATGGTCTATGCCCGCGAATTCGCGCTGGTGCTGCGTGACGGGCGGGCGGTGGCAGAGCGGATCACCGGCACGCGCGACGAGATCGAGCGGGCGCTCGCGCGCCTTTCAGGCGCTCTCGCGGACGAGGGCGCGGCGCAGTGGGCGAACCTTGCCAAGGCACACCCCCCGCTCCAGCTCGGCGCGCGCACCGTCCGGCTCGATCAGCCGCAGGTGATGGGGATCCTCAACGTCACGCCCGACAGCTTTTCGGACGGCGGCAAGCATGACACGCTCGAAGCGGGCCGCCAGCATGCCGCCGCCATGCTCGAGGCGGGGGCGGCGATCATCGACATTGGCGGGGAGAGCACGCGGCCCGGCGCGGCGGCGACCTTCGAGGACGAGGAAATCCGCCGCGTCGTGCCCGCAATCGAATATTGCGCGAGCATGGGCGCCGCGATCAGCCTCGACAGCCGCCGCGCGGGCGTGCTGGCAGCGGGCCTTGCGGCGGGCGCGCACATGGTGAACGACGTCTCGGCGCTGCGCTACGACCCGCGCTCGAAGGAGGTCGTCGCAACCGAAGGCTGCCCGGTGGTGCTGATGCATGCGCCGGGCGCGGGCGAGGACCTCCACAAGGGCCCGGGCTATGCCGACGTCGTGAGCGAGGTGTTCGATTTCCTCCACCACGCCCGCGCCTCGGCCATCGCGGCGGGGATCGGCGAGGATCGCATCATCCTCGATCCCGGCATCGGCTTCGGCAAGACCCTCGCCGAGAACCTTGCGCTGATCAACGCCCTGCCGCTGTTCCATGCGCTCGGCAGCCCGCTGATGCTGGGGGCGAGCCGCAAGCGGATGATCGGGGCGCTCAGCCGCGAGGAGGAGGCAAGCCAACGCCTCGCCGGATCGATCGCGCTGGCGATCAAGGGCATGGAGGCGGGCGTCCACCTGCTGCGCGTCCACGATGTCGCCGAGACGGTGCAGGCGCGCAACGTGTGGCGCGGGCTGAGGGATGCTGCGCTGACCGATTGCAGCACGCTGCCGCCGCTGTGAGAGCCTGCCACGGTTCTGTAACGGCCCGCCGCCAGACCCTCGCGCAACCCTTTCGATCAAGGAGCTCCCCTATGCGCCGCACCCTGCTTTCCGCTGCCGCTCTGCTCGCGAGCACCGCGCCCGCCTGGGGCCAGACCCCGCAAGCGGTGGAGGTCACCCCCGACCAGCTGCTCTCCCCCTATTACGAGGCGCTGAAGGCCCAGTCGGCTCTGCCCTATGCCGGGATCAATCCGGTGCTGCCCGCCGACACCACGCTCACCCGCATCGCGGTCGGCAGCTGCAACCACCAGAGCGCCTCGCAGCACATGTGGGCGCAGATCTCCGCACAGAGCCCGCAGCTGTTCCTGATGATCGGCGACAATGTCTACGGCGATGCCGGTTGGGATGGCGACGCGGGTCTCGCATCTCTGCGCCGCGCCTATGCCCTGCAGGCCTCGCACCCCGAATTCGCCGCCTTCCGCGCCAAGGTGCCGATGATGGCGACTTGGGACGATCATGATTTCGGCCTCAACGATGCCGGCGGCAGCTTCCCTTTCCGGGGCTGGGCGGAGACGCTGTTCGAGACCTTCTGGGGATCGCCCGAGGCGGTGAAGGCGCGCCCGGGGATCTACCAGAGCAGCATCACCGGGCCCGAGGGCAAGCGCGTGCAGGTGATCCTGCTCGACACGCGCTTCTTCCGCTCCGACCTCAAGCGCGCCGCGTGGACCAAGGAACGCCCGCCGCTCGGCGGCTATCTGCCCGATGACAGCGCGGGCAAGACCATCCTCGGCGAGGCGCAATGGGCGTGGCTGGCGGCCGAGCTGGCCAAGCCCGCCGACCTCCGCATCGTGGTCTCCTCGACTCAGGTGCTGACCACCGCCCACCAGTTCGAGGGCTGGACCAACTTCCCGGCCGAGCGCACCCGGCTGCTTGACCTTCTGGGCAAGCGCGAGGCGAGCGGGCTGGTGCTGCTCTCGGGCGATCGCCACGCGGGGGGGATCTACAAGGTCGACCACGGCGGCGAGACGATCTGGGAGCTGACCAGCTCCTCATTGAACCTCGCCTTCGGGGACGACATCGAGCGCAGCACCGCCCGCGAGCCGGACGCGGCGCGGGTGGGCAAGTTCTACCCCATCGAGAACTATGGCCTCGTCGACATCGACTGGAAGGCGCGGGCCGTGACCGTCAGCCTCAGGGGCAACACCAGCGCCACGCTGACGAGCCAGACCTTCGGCTGGTGAGAGCGCTTGAAGCCCGGCGCGCTTTGTGCAAGCCTCTGAGAAACTTCGGGGAGGGAGGGACGATGATGCTTCGCAACAAGGTGCTCGCAGGGCTTGCAGCGTGGGTGGTGCTGGCGGGGAGCGCGGCGCTGCCCGCGGCGGCGCAGGAGGCGACCGACATCTTCGGCAACCCGATCGTTGGCGGCAAGGAACTCGCCAAGCTGGTCGAAAAGGCACAGGCGCACCCGCTCGGTGCCAAGGAGAACCCGGTGCGCGCCGACATGCCCGGCGGGCAGCGCGCCTACCTCGCCCGCCTGCGCTGCGCCGATGGCAAGGCCCCGACCTATCGCCGCGTGGGGAATTTCGGGATCGGGGTCTATGAACGGATCATCGACGGCTATGAAGTGCTGTGCGAGGGCAGCACGCCCGCCAAGTCGATGATCTTCATGGACATGTATCACCCCGGCCACAAGGAGCCGGCGGCGGTGCCGGGCTTCACGATCGAGCCGGCGTGATCCCCGCCACGCGCGCAAAATGTTTCACGTGAAACATTTCAAGGGGTTAATGTAGGATTGCCCCTGCGATAGTCCATCACAGCGTGAAGCCGCCGTCCGACACCAGCACGTGGCCGGTGATGTTGGCGGCAGCGTCTGAGAGCAGGTAGAGGATCGAATCCGCCATCTCCTCGGAGGAGGCGAAGCGGCCCGAGGGGGTGGTCCTGGCCATCCGCGCGAGGGTCGCCTCGCGGCCGATGGCGGCGATCGAGGCGCGGAAGTCCTCGCCACTCTCCCAGATCGCGGTATCGACCCCGCCGGGGGCTATCGCATTGACACGAATGCCGTTTTTCGCGTTCTCGGCAGCGGCGATGCGGGCCATGTGCGCCACCGCAGCCTTGGCGACGCCGTAAGGGCCGATCCCGGGAACGGGCTTGAGACCGGTGGTCGACGACACGACAACCACGCTGCCACGCCTGCCCTCCATCGCCCTGAGCGCATGGCCCAGCGTCAGGAACGCCCCGTCGAGGTTTACGTCCATGACGCGGCGCCATTCGGCAAGTGAAACCGAGGCAATGGGCCCGCCCGAACCGATCCCTGCGTTGACAACTGCATGGTCAATACCCGCCAATGACCCGGCAATGCCCTGCCACAAGCGCTCGTCGGCAACGCTGCCGACAATCCGCTGGACATCGCAGGGCAGATCGAGCGCATCCATGCCAGCGCTGTCGACATCGACCAGCACCAGCTTGGCGGCACCCCTTGCAGCCAAGGCCTTGGCACACGCCGCCCCGATCCCCGACGCGGCGCCCGTGACGAGCGCCGCGCGCCCGGTGAAATCCTGAATGATGGTCATGGCGGGGGCTGCTAGGCGTGCAGCCCCCGCCGATCAAGCCATCCCCTCAGCCGGGCGATGCGGCGCTGCCTGCGAGGAGCCCCCCGTCGAGCGTGAGTTCGGCGCCGGTCATGTATGCGCTCTCGTCGCTGGCAAGGTAGACACACAGCGCGGCGACCTCCTCCGGCGTGCCGAAGCGCTTGAGCGGCGTGTCGGCGACGAGGGCGGCCATGTTCGCCTCGCGCTCGGGCCCTTCGCCCAGCATCGGCTCCCACATCGGCGTGAGCACCGCGGCGGGGTGAACCGAATTGCAGCGCACCTGCCAGCCCTGCTGTGCGGCATAGAGCGCGACCGATTTGGAGTGGTTGCGGATCGCGGCCTTGGACGCGGCATAGGCTGCCGCGCCCGGAATGCCGACCAGGCCCGAGCGTGAGGAGATGTTGATGATCGAGCCCTTGCGGGCATCCCGCATCGCCCGCAGCGCATAGCGGCAGCCGAGGAAGGTGCCGTCGGTGTTGACCGCATGGACTTGGCGCCAGTCGGCAAGGCTGGCGTGCTCGGGATCGTGCGGCACCATCCCGTCCTCGAACCCGGTGATCCCGGCATTGTTGACCACCACGTCGGCATGAGGGTGAAGCGCGGCGAGCGCCTCCCAATCGGCTTCCGAGCGGACGTCGAGTTTCAGGAAGTCGCAGCCGAGTTCGGCCGCGCTGGCCGCGCCGCCCGCGGTGTCGATGTCGGTGAGGAGGACGCGCGCGCCCTCGGCGATGAAGGCGGTGCAGATGGCACGGCCGATGCCGCGCGCGCCGCCGGTGACGACGCAGAAGGCGCCTTGAAGTCTGGGCATGGGGAAACCTCGAAGAATGGAAGTGAACGGGGGGCGACGGCCTTGCGCCGCGCCTGCCTTGCTGTTGCCGCCTTAGCGGTGCCGCTTGTCCACTTGACCTACTCCTTCAGGTGCCGCGCCGTTGCCCAATCTCAGGCTGCCCCGTCAAGCCGCATTGTCGATCCCGAGATCGCTGAGCTTGCGGTAGAGCGTCGAGCGCCCGATCCCCAGCCGCCGCGCCACTTCGGTCATCCGCCCCCGGTAATGCCCGATGGCGAGGCGGATCACGTCGGCCTCGATCTCTTCCAGCGGGCGCAGGTTGCCGTCGGGGGTGTAGAGCATGATGCCCACGCCCTCGTGGCTGTTGCTCGCCGCGCCGCTCTGCTCGCCGAGCATCTCGGAGAGCTGCGGGAAGCTGTCGGCGGTCAGCGAATTGCCCTCGCAATAGACCGCCGCGCGGAACAGCACCGATTGCAGCTGGCGGACATTGCCCGGCCAGTCATAGGCGGCCAGAAGCGCCAGCGCGCCGTCGGACACCGAGAGATGGTTGAGCCCCGGCTGCTCGCCGATGCGGGCGAGGAAGTGGCGGGCGAGGGCGGGGATGTCCCCGGTGCGTTCCCGCAAGGGGGGAAGGTGGATGCGGGTCGCGCCCAGCCTGGCGGCGAGCCCGGCGTCGAACTGCCCGGCCGCGACCATCCGGTCGAGCCCGACATTGCTGGTGACCAGCAGGCGCACATCGACGCGGAAGCCGTAGCTCGCGCCGACCGGGCGGATGATGCCGGTATCGAGCGCCTCGGCGAGGCGCTGCTGGAGCGCCGGGGTGAGGCGGTCGATCTCGTCGAGGATCAGCGTCCCGCCGTCGCAATGCTGGAAGGCGCCGATCTGGCGGTCGAAAGCGCCGGGGAAGCTGCCGGGCTCGTGGCCGAACAGCACCGAATCGATCGACCCCTGCGGGACGCTCGCGAAGTTGATGATCCGCAAGGCCTCCTTGGCGCGCGGGGACGCGCCGTGCATCGCGCGCATCAGCATTTCCTTGCCGGTGCCGGTCTCGCCCTCGATCAGCACGTGGCCATGCCCGCGTGCGGCCTTGGCGGCCTGGGCGAGCGCGGCGCGGAAGGAGGGCGCGGTGCCGATCATCGCGTCGAAATCGAGCGTGGCCGACATCTTCTCGGTGAGCGGGGCAAGCTCGTCGCGCGGGACATCGCGGGTGGTGACGCTGCGCAGCGCTTCCATCAGCCGGTCGGGCGAGACCGGCTTGACGAGGTAGTCCGAAGCGCCCGCACGCATCGCCTCGACCGCGAGCAGCGGCGAGGCGCTGGTGGTGAGCATGAGGATGGGGAGGGCTGGGCGGCGCGACTTCAGCTCGGCGATCAGCGCGCAGGCATCGTCGCCCGGCACCCACTGGTCGAGCAGGATCGCGGAAAGCTGCATCCCCTCGCGCGTGCCGAGCATGGCGATCGCGGTCTCGGCATCGGGCGCGACGATCGTGCGCCAGCCATCGCGCGCGGCGATCGCGGTGATGAGGCGGCCCTGCGCGGGCTCGTCGTCGATGAGCATGACGATCCGCGCATCATCCTGCGCCTGGGGAAGGCAATCCATCTCTGCCATCGCGTATGCCGTTCGGCTCCCTCGCTGGGCCGGAGACAGGTTCCGGCTCCGACATGATCTTGCGGTGATAGGCACGAGGGGTAAAAACCCGATTAAGACTGTGCCGCAGCGGGACAGGTGTGCCGCCAGCGGCGGGCGCGGGGAGGGCGCGATGCCTCTCACTAAAGGTGACTTGAGATAGGCGCGTCGCTCCGATACGGGAGCGGCATGGGCCATCCGGCCCGATTTTTCGTCAACCGTCCGGCAACCAATCGCTCGCCCGAGCGTTAGGCCGCCCAAGGGGAAGAGACATCATGAGTGTTCACGACATGGAAAAGGCCACCGCCACCTACAGCGGCTTCATGGCCACGCTGAAATGGGCCGTGCCGGTGATCGCGGTGATCACCTTCGCTGTCGTCGCGATGATCGCCAGCTAAGCGCGCACGCCACGTGAAAATCGCCATCCTGACAGAGCGCGCCTCGGGCGAGACGCGCGTTGCCGCCACGCCGGAAACGGTGAAGAAGTTTGCCGCCCTCGGCTGCACGGTCGCGGTGGAGGCGGGGGCGGGCGTCGCTGCCTCGGTCGAGGATTCGGCCTATGCGGAGGCCGGGGCGAGCCTCGGCGATGCGGCGGCGACGGTGAAGGATGCCGACATCGTGCTCGGCATCCAGGCGCCCGACGTGGCGCTGCTGGCGGGCGCGAAGCCCGGCGCGATGGTGGCAGCGCTGTTCGATCCCTTCACCAAGCGTGATGTGGTCGATGCCTATGCGGCGGCAGGCTTCGAGGCGCTGTCGATGGAATTCATGCCGCGCATCACCCGCGCGCAGTCGATGGACGTGCTCTCCTCGCAGTCGAACCTTGCCGGCTACAAGGCGGTGCTGGCGGCAGCGGACGCCTATGGCCGCGCCTTCCCGATGATGATGACTGCGGCCGGCACGGTGCAGGCTGCGCGGGTGTTCATCATGGGCGTGGGCGTGGCGGGCCTCCAGGCGATCGCCACCGCGCGGCGTCTGGGTGCGCAGGTCTCGGCGACCGACGTGCGCAGCGCCACCAAGGAACAGATCCAGTCGCTGGGCGCCAAGCCGATCTTCGTCGAGAACGTCGCGGGGATCGAGGGCGAAGGCTCGGGCGGCTATGCGACCGAGATGAGCGAGGAATACCAGAAGGCGCAGGCCGAACTGGTGTCCGGGCACATCGCCAAGCAGGACATCGTCATCACCACCGCCCTGATCCCGGGCCGCGCCGCGCCGCGCCTCGTCACCGACGCGCAGATCGCGACGATGAAGCCGGGCAGCGTGATCTTCGACCTAGCGGTGGCGCAGGGCGGGAATGTCGAGGGTTCAGTGGCGGACGAGGTGGTCGAGAAGCACGGCGTCAAGATCATCGGCTACGCCAACACCCCCGCCGCGCTCCCCGCCGACGCCTCCGCGCTGTTTGCAAGGAACCACTACAACTTCCTCAGCGCCTTCTGGGACAAGGAAGCGGGCAAGCCGGTGCTCGACGAGGAAATCGGCAACGCGATCCGGCTGACGCAGGGCGGCAAGGTCGTTAACGAAAGGCTGCTGGGGTGAAGCGTGCTGCGGCAGGCTTGATCGCGGCAATCGGTTTTGCGCTGGCGGGGCAGAATGCCGCGTCTGCGCAGTCGGCTCGGCCATTGCCGCGCATCGTTTCGATTCCGTGGGTGGTCACGAGCAGCGCGGAGCCGCTCGTCAATACGCCCTTCGCCAAGAACACGCGCGTTGAAATCGGCAAGGCGGTGCCAGTCGATCCCGTGAGGCTGGTCCGGGAGATTCCGGGGCGGGGCAAGCGGGAGACGATACCGGCGGGCACTACCTTTGCCCCGGCGAACCGGGCGAAGAACGTCATCTGCGAGACCGAGCGCAGGCGCAAGATGGCATCGATCAGGTGCCTTGCGGACTCCGACGGCGACGGCGCGTTCGACAAGGTCGGCGTCACCGCCCAGAATGGCGGCGACTACTATTCCTCGACTTCCTATGGCTACATCATCGGCCGCTTCCCCGTCGCGGAATGGGAGGATGTGCGCGCGGCTGTTCCGAAGGATGCCTTCCAGCCCGCAACCGATCTTGCGCCGATCAAGTTCGATCTGGTGATCTACACCGGGTCACTTTTCTTCAGCGAGTTGATCTTCAACCTTTGCGCTCCCCGCGCCGAGGGGCGTTCGATCCTGGGGTTTCCCAACAATGCTGACTATTGTTTTGGCCAGCAGCGGATTCCGATGGGTGACAAGATGCCGCAGACCGTCCCGTTTGCGGGCGGCATCCTCAGCGTGATGTCCTACAACCGGGAAACCGGCACCGGAACGGTCTCCTACACCGGCATGAAGGTGGGGGAGGTGCTGTGAGCAACGCGTCCTTGCCCGCACGGATGATCGCCGGACCTGCCGACATACGATCCCATCCTGACAGCTACCCGGAAGGCTAACATGGACTTCATCTCGAATCCCGGCATCCTCGTGCTGGCCTGCCTTGTGGGCCATTACGTCGTCCGGTCGTTGATCCCGGCATTGTCCGGCGCGCGCGTGGCCGTCTGGCTCCACGCGCCTGCGGCTGGTCCCGCGCCCCGTGCCCGCGAGGATTACTAGAGCGATGGGCCTGATCAACGCCACCGTATGGGACGCTGCCGACGCTGCCGAGGATCTCGGCTATGCGCTCGGGCGCGGCGAGCAGGTGCGGTTCGCCTTCAGGATGGTGCGCGATTCGATCATCTTCACCGACCGGCGGATCATGATCACGGACATCCAGGGGCTGACCGGATCGAAGCGGCGATATCTCTCGATCCCCTACCGCGCGATCACCACCTTCGCGCTGGAGAGCGCAGGGCACTTCGATCTCGACACCGAACTCACCATCACCGTCTCGGGCAGCGAACCCATCGCCCTGAACCTCAGCCGTGGCGCGGACGTGCCCGGGCTGGTGACGCTGCTGACCGAATATCTGGCACCGGGGAAATAGGGGCTGACATGGATTTTATCTCGATTCTCAGCATCTTCGTACTGGCCTGCTTCGTGGGCTATTACGTCGTCTGGTCGGTCACCCCGGCGCTGCACACCCCGCTGATGGCGGTGACCAACGCGATTTCCTCGGTGATCATCGTCGGCGCGCTGATCGCCGGCGCCGAGGCCAACAGCCCGGTCGCCAAGTATCTCGGCCTGTTCGGCGTGGTGCTCGCGAGCATCAACATCTTCGGCGGCTTTGCCGTGACCGAGCGCATGCTCGCGATGTACAAGAAGAAGGAGAAGTGAGGATGAACCGCTTCTCCAACTTTGCCACTGGTCTAGTAACTGCCCTTATCGCAGGGCCGGCCTATGCCTGCGAGGTGCTTCCGACAGACGGAAGCTGCTGTCCTCCAAACCCGTGCGGAGTTGAACCGGCCAGCATGAATATCGCTCAGCTTTCCTCAGCCACAACCACGGCAGCCGCTCACGGCGCCGGAACCCCCGCCTGGGCGATGCTTGCCTACCTTGTCGCGGGGGTGTTCTTCATCCTCGCGCTGCGCGGCCTGTCGAGCCCCGCGACCTCGCGCACCGGCAACCGTAACGGCATGATCGGCATGGCGCTCGCGGTGGGGACGACGCTCGTCACCCATGACATCGCCAACATCGTCGAGATCCTGATCGCGGTCGGCATCGGCGGCGCGATCGGTGTCGTGGTCGCGCGGCGCATCGCCATGACCGCGATGCCGGAACTGGTCGCGGGCTTCCACTCGCTGGTCGGCTTGGCGGCGGTGGTGGTCGGCTTCGGCGCATGGCTCGATCCACAGTCCTTCGGGATCGTGGACGCGGCGGGGCAGATCCTCGCGGTGAGCCGCATCGAACTCGGCCTCGGCATTGCCATCGGCGCGATCACCTTCTCCGGCTCGGTCATCGCCTTCCTCAAGCTGTCGGGCCGGATGAGCGGCTCGCCGATCCTGCTGCCCGCGCGGCACATCATCAACCTCGGCACGCTCGCCGCGATCCTCGTGCTGATCGCGCTCTACACCGTCTCGCCCGCTGGCGCGGCGGGCGAGGGCTGGATGGTGATCGCCATCGCGCTGCTCGCCTTCGCCATCGGCTTCCTGCTGATCATCCCGATCGGCGGGGCGGACATGCCGGTGGTGGTCTCGATGCTCAACTCCTACTCGGGCTGGGCCGCGGCGGCGATGGGCTTCACGCTCGGCAACACCGCGATGATCATCACCGGCGCGCTGGTGGGCTCCTCGGGGGCTATCCTCAGCTACATCATGTGCCGCGCGATGAACCGCAGCTTCATCAGCGTGATCGCGGGCGGCTTCGGTGCCGACGCGGGCGCTGCCGGCGGCGGCGGGGCGCGCGAGCAGCGGCCCTACAAGCAGGGCTCTGCCGAAGACGCGGCCTACATGCTCGAACAGGCCGAAAAGGTCATCATCATCCCCGGCTACGGCATGGCGGTGGCCCAGGCCCAGCATGCGCTGCGCGAAATGGGCGACAAGCTCAAGGAAAAGGGCGTGGAGGTGAAGTACGCCATCCACCCCGTCGCGGGCCGCATGCCCGGGCACATGAACGTGCTCCTCGCAGAGGCATCCGTGCCCTATGACGAGGTCTTCGAGCTCGAGGACATCAACTCCGAATTCGCCCAGGCCGACGTTGCCTTCATCATCGGCGCCAACGACGTGGTGAACCCGGCGGCCAAGACCGACAAGGCCTCGCCGATCTACGGGATGCCGGTGTTCGATGTCGACAAGGCCAAGCAGGTGTTCTTCATCAAGCGCTCGATGGGGGGCGTCGGCTATGCCGGGGTCGACAACGACGTCTTCTACATGAACCAGACCGTCATGCTCCTCGCGGATGCGAAGAAGATGGTCGAGGAAATCGTCAAGTCGCTGGACTGATCTTCCCATGAAGAAGCTGCTGATCGGACTTCTGCTGATCGTCGGACTGGGTGCCGGGGCGCTGTTCAGCGGCCTCGCCAACCCGCTGGTCGAATGGCAGGTCAAGGGCGCGCTGGTGGAATCCGGCATCGGCGAGAAGCGCGCCGCCTGCATGGCCGAGCGCATGGTGGACCGCCTCACCATCGGCCAGCTGTGGAAGCTGCGGCAGGGCATGGCCGCGCAGGAGGGCGAGCCCGAGGAAGGCTACGGCCTCGGCGAACTCGTGAAGCGCCTGCGCCGCGTCAATGACGGCGAGGCGGTGGCGGTGCTCACCACCTCGGCCGGACTGTGCGCGATCGGATTGGGCTGAGGGTTTTTTATCTGCCTATCGCTTCGCTACTTGAGGCGCTTGCCTTTTCTCCCCCGCCTGCGCCACACTGCGCAGCGGAGAGGGAGAACACCATGAACCGCATCGCTTTCGCCGCCGCGCTGCTCGCATCAGCTGCCGCCGCGCCGCTCGCTGCCGAGACGCACCGCATCGAAGCCACCGAAGGGGCGGCCGAGCGCTTGCAGGAGGCGCTGATCCTCGCCCAGCCGGGCGACGTGATCGAACTCGCAGAGGGGCGCTTCACCCTCACGGACGGGCTCAGCCTCGATGTCGACGGGGTGACCGTGCGCGGGCAGGGGATGGACAAGTCGATCCTTGATTTCACCAATCAGGAAGGCAGCGGCGAGGGTCTGCTGGTCACCTCCGACAACGTCACCTTGCGTGACTTCGCGGTCGAGAACCCCAAGGGTGACGGGATCAAGTCCAAGGGCGCGGACATGATCGTCTACTCGGGCATCCGGGTCGAATGGACCGGCGGGCCCAAGGCGACCAACGGCGCCTATGGCATCTACCCGGTCGAAAGCGCGGGCGTGCTGGTCACCAATTCCAAGGTCTCGGGCGCGTCGGACGCGGGGATCTATGTCGGCCAGAGCAGCGACATCACGGTGAGCGAGAACATCGTCACCTTCAACGTCGCCGGCATCGAGATCGAGAACAGCCGCCGCGCGCTGGTCACCAACAACATCGCCAGCCGCAACACCGGCGGGCTGCTGGTGTTCGACCTCCCCGGCCTGCCGGTGATGAACGGCGGCACCGTGATCCTGCGCGAAAACGTGGTGAGCGACAACGACACCCCCAACTTCGCGCCCCCCGGCAATATCGTCGCCAGCGTGCGGCGCGGCACCGGGGTGCTGGTGATGGCCAATGACGGCGTGCTGATCGAGGATAATGCCTTCGAGAACAACCCCACCGCGCATGTCATGGTGATCGCCTACACCCAGCCTTTCGACGATCCGCGCTACAACCCCTATGCGAGGAACGTGATCGTCGGCCCCAATGCCTTCGGACGCGGGGGGGACGATCCGCAGCTCGAAGGCAGGGAGGCGCTGCTCGAGGCCTTCGGCGGCGCGCTGCCGCCGGTGCTGTGGGACGGGATCGTGCAGGACGGTGACGGCTTGCGGATCGCGGAAGGCGTGACCGGCTGGACGCTGGGTCTCACGAAACCCGGCCAGAGCCTTGCCGAGGCGCAGCCGGGGCCGCTCACGCTGACCCCGCTGGAAAGTTGGCAATTTCCCGATGTCGGCGCGCCGGCGGAGCTGGAGGCGCGGCTGAAGTGAGGCGTCCGCGCGTTCTGCTGGCAGCGGCTCTGCTCGCGCTTGGCGGGGCGATGGCGCATGGGACGGTGCTGGAGCCGCCGCCGGTCGATGACGCGGCGATCACCAGCGCGGGGTTTCCCAAGACCCTGAGCGAATATGCCTTTTTTCAGGATGGGCGCGCCCAAGAGCCGAGTGCGCGGGTGTTCCCCTATGCGCTCAATACCCCGCTGTGGTCGGACGGGGCGGAGAAGCTGCGCTTCATCTACCTGCCCGAGGGCACGCAGCTCACGGCCGACGGGGAGGGCCTGCTGCAATTCCCCGTCGGCGCCGCGATCATCAAGACCTTCGCTTTCGGCGAGGGAGCGGATCGCCGCTTGATCGAGACCCGCGTGCTGCTCCACCGCAAGGATGGCTGGGTGGCGCTCCCCTATCGCTGGAACGCCGAGCAGACCGAGGCGACGCTAGCGCTCACCGGCGGGCGGATCGATCTCGTGACGCCTGCGGGCGAGGCGATCTCCTATGCCATCCCCAACAAGAACCAGTGCAAGACCTGCCATTCGATCGACAACAAGGTTGTGCCGATCGGGCCCAAGGCGCGCAATCTGACCGCGGCGTGGCTCGGGCAGATGGCGAAGGCAGGCGCGCTCGACCGGGTGCCGGAGGGGGCGGGGACGCTGCCCGTGTGGGGGGCGCGCACGGCCGGCGACCCCGCCGAACCGCTTGCCCGCGCCTATCTCGATGTGAATTGCGCCCATTGCCACCAGCCGGGCGGCGGCGCATCCAACTCCGGGCTCGACCTGCGCTGGGAGCAGCGCGATCCCCACGCCTTCGGCATCGGCAAGCGCCCGGTCGCGGCGGGGCGCGGGGCGGGGGAATACGAGTTCTCGATCGTTGCCGGGCATCCGGACCAGTCGATCCTGCTCTACCGCATGGCCAGCGCGGCACCGGGCATCGCCATGCCCGAGCTCGGCAAGGCGAGCGTCGACAAGGACGGGGTCGCGGTGGTGCGCCGCTGGATTGCGGAGATGGACAAGTGATGAAGTGGCTCTTGCGCGGGCTGCTCGCGCTGCTTGGCGTGCTGGTGATCGCCTTCCTCGTCTTCCGCACCCCCGACACCGATCCGGCGGCAATGCGCGCAAAGTATGGCGGCCCGCCCTCGCAATTCGTCGCAATCGGCGATGGGGTGAGGGTGCACCTGCGCGACGAGGGGCCGAGGGATGCCCCCGCGATCATCCTGCTCCACGGCTCCAACGCCGATCTGCACACCTGGCAGCCATGGGTCGAGGCCCTGAAGACCCGCTACCGCGTGATCCGCTTCGACCAGGTCGGCCACGGCCTCACCGGCCCCGACCCGCGCGAGGACTATTCCACCGCCAATTTCGTCGCCGATATCGGCGAGGTGGCGGACATGCTGGGGCTTACCACCTTTATCCTCGGCGGCAATTCGATGGGGGGCAAGCACGCGCTCGCCTATGCCATCGCCCATCCCGAGCGGCTCAACGGCCTCGTGCTGGTCGACGGCAGCGGCGGACCGATGCTCAAGATCGCGCGCAAGGGAGAGGACAAGAAGGACAGCGGCAATATCGGCTTCACCATTGCGCGGATGCCGGGCGTGAACCTCATCGCCGAACAGATCACGCCGCGCTCGCTGATCCGGCAGAGCCTCGAACAATCGGTCTCGGTCAAGTCGGTGGCGAGCCCCGCCGCGGTGGACCGCTACTGGGAGCTGCTGCGCTACCCCGGCAACCGCCGCGCCACCCTTGCGCGCTTCAGCCAGCCCTATGATCCGCTCGGCGCCGCTGCCATCGCCAAGGTGCAGACCCCCACCCTGATCCTGTGGGGCGAAGAGGACCGCATCATCCCGGTCGAGGCCGGGCAATGGCTTGCAAGAACGCTCCCCGCCAGCACCTTGCGCATCTATCCCGGGATCGGCCACCTGCCGCACGAGGAGGCCCCGGCGGCGACCCTCGCCGATCTCGAAGCGTGGCTCGCACAGCACGCTCCGCCGCCAAAACAGGGATAGGTTGCCAACCTGCCATGTGACCACTGGACGCGGGGCCGCCCCGCGCCCTACACCCCTTCGCAACTGCACACCGACAACGAAGGGGCACCCGTTTGCGCAAACTCGGGATCATCGGCGGCATGAGCTGGGTGTCGACCGCGACCTATTACGATCGCATCAACCGCATCGTCCAGAAACGCGCCGCCCCGATGGCGAGCGCCCCGCTGCTGATCGAGAGCCTCGATTTCTGCCAGCTCTACGCGCTCACCGCCGAACGCGACTGGCAGCGCGCGGCAAGCGTGCTGACCGAAAGCGCGCGGCGGCTGGAAGGGGCGGGGGCCGAGGCGCTCATCATCGGGGCCAATTCGATGCACCGCCTCTATGACGATGTCGCCGCATCAGTGAACATCCCGATCCTCCACATCGCCGAATATGTCGGCCTCGCGATGAAGCGCGCCGACAAGACCAGCGCCGCCCTGCTCGGCACCCGCAACGTCATGACCGAGAGCTTTTACCGCAAGCGGCTCGTCGCGCACGGGATCGACCTGCTGCCGCCCAACCTCGCCTATGTCGAACAGCTCGACAAGATCATCTATGACGAGCTGATGGTCGGCAAGGTCACCCGCGAGGCCGAACGGACGCTGAAGACGATCATCACCAACACCGCGCAAGAAGGCGCCGCCGCGGTGGTGCTCGCCTGCACCGAGCTCGATCTGGTGGTCGACGTCGATGCCAACGTGCTGCCGATCTTCGATTCCACCCGCATCCACTGCGAGGCAGCGGCGAACTGGATCCTCGAGCAGGAAGTCGTGGGCTAGTTCTCGGCTCGTCCTCCACGACGGGCGCCCTGCCGCATCGCGGCGTTGCGCGGGGTGCAACGCGTTAACGTTCTCACTATCTGCGCCCCCGGATTCTGTCACGGAAACGTAAGGCATGATCCGGGTCTTCGGGTCGCACCGCAGGCCCTTGGGGCCGCTCTCCTCCCCCCCAATCACCGGAGGGCGGCCCCATATTTCTCCCCAGTTTCGCGGACGCCAAGGCGTTGAAATTCGTGGTTCCTTGCGGTGTTTCCGCCCCGTTCCGGTTGAGCCGCCGCGGCCTTGCCCCTAAGCGCTGAGCCCGTGATGCCCCGCGCCCCCTATGCTGCCGATCCCGCCGCCGGACCCGCCCGCGAATTTGCGCGCGCCGATACGGGCGAGCAGCGCGGGCCGCGCAGCCCGTTCCAGCGCGACCGCGATCGGATCATCCATTCGATGAGCTTCCGGCGGCTGAAGTCGAAGACCCAGGTGTTTATCGCGCCCGACGGCGATCACTACCGCACCCGCCTCACCCACAGCCTCGAAGTCGCGCAGATCGGGCGGGTGATCGCGCGCGCGCTCGGGCTCGACGAGGATCTGACCGAGGCGCTGTGCCTCGCACATGATCTCGGCCACCCCCCCTTCGGCCATGCCGGCGAGGCCGCGCTGGCGCAGGCGATGGAGCGGCACGGCGGGTTCTGCCACAACGCCCAGGCGCTGCGCACGGTGATGCGGATCGAGTGCCCCTATCCCGAGCATGACGGGCTGAACCTCACCTGGGATCTGCTCGAGGGGCTGGCCAAGCACAACGGCCCCGTCACCGCGCCGAACTGGGCGCTGGCCGAGCTCGACGCTGCCTTTCCGCTCGAACTCGGCAGCTGGCCTTCGCTCGAAGCGCAGGTCGCGGCCGTGGCCGACGACATCGCCTATGACAACCACGATATCGACGATGGCCTGCGCGCCGGGTTTCTCCAGCTCGATGACCTGCTTGGCCTCGATTTCCTCGCAGACCAGTGGCGGACGGTCGAAAAGCGCTTTCCCCACGCCCCGCGCGAGCGTCTGCTGCGCGAGATGATACGCGACCAGATCGGGATGATGGTGAATGACGTGATCGCGCATACGGCAGAGCAGGCGAAGGGCCTGTCCTCGGTCGCCGAGGTGCGCGCCGCGGGACGCCAGCTCGCCGGTTTCTCCCCCGCCATGGCCGCGCAGGAGCGGCGGCTGAAGAGCTTCATGTACGAGCGCCTCTACTACCACCCCGAACAGATCGCCGCGGCCGAAAAGGCGCGCGATGTCGTCGCGCGGCTGTTTGCCGCCTATGCGCAGGACGCGACGCTGATGCCCGACGATTGGCTTGCACGTCTGCCCCGCGCCGAGCCGCAGCGCGCCCGGGTGATCGCCGATTTCATCGCCGGGATGAGCGACCGCTTCGCGATCAAGGCCGTTGGCGCGATCTACGGCACCCGTCCCGAGGGCCTGATCAATGTATGAGCCGCGCACGACCGGCCCGGTGCGGGTCGCGCTGGTGGGGGCCACGGGGCTGATCGGGCGCCGCGCGATCGAGATCGCGAGCGCGGGCGATGCCGTGCGCATCCTCGGCATCGCCCGGCGCGAGGCGCCCTTGCCGCTGGGTGCGCGGATGGAGATGTTCGTCGCCGCGCCCGACAAGTGGGGCGAGGTGCTCGATGCGGTGCGCCCGCGCGCGCTGGTCTGCGCGCTCGGCACCACCTGGAAGAAGGCAGGGCGCGACGAGGCCGCCTTCCGCGCGGTCGATCACGACCTCGTGCTCGCCACCGCCGAAGCGGCCAAGCGCTCCGGCATCCCGAACATGGTGCTGGTCAGCGCCGCCGGGGCCGACAAGCGCAGCAAGGCGCTCTACATGCGGGTCAAGGCCGAGACCGAGGAGGCGGTGAGCCGGATCGGCTTCAAGCGCCTCGACATCCTCCACCCCGGCCTCCTGCGCGGCGAGCGCAGCGGCGACCTGCGCCTTGCCGAGCGTGCCGCGATCATCGCCGCGCCGCTGATCGACCCGCTGCTCTCGGGCAAGTGGGAGCAATATCGCTCGATCGAGGCCGGGCTGGTCGCCGAGGCCGCGCTCGGCCTGGCGCTGCGCCGCGCGGGCGGGCGCTTCACTCATGACAACGAGGCGATCCGCCGCGCCGCGCGCGAATGGCGCAAGATTGCGACGCAAGAGGAGGCGGCGGACTGATGGATTGGGCGCTGGTGTTCAGGGCGGTGAACCTCCTCGCGCTGGTGGCGTGGACCGCGCTGATCCTGCTCCCGCGCTGGCCCGCGCTGCTCTCGGCGATCCTCTATCTGGGTGTGGGCCTGCTGTGCCTCGTCTATGCCGTCGCTCTGATCGGGGTGGTGAGCGGGCTGATCCCCAACACGGGCGGGGGCGGGGCCGATTTCACCACCATCCCGGGCATCCGCGCGATCTTCGCGAGCGATGGCGGGGTGACGATCGGCTGGACGCATTACCTCGCCTTCGATCTGTTCGCCGGGCTGTGGATCGCGCGCGATGCGGACGCGAAGAACATCTCGCGCTTCATTCAGGCCCCGATCCTGTTCGCGACGCTGATGGCGGGGCCGATCGGTCTCGGCATCTGGCTGCTGGCCCGCGAGCCCGCCGCGCGGCGGCAGGGGCGGTTTCGCTGAATTTGGCGGCTGGACGCCGCGCGCTGCAGGGTTAATCTCACGGGCAAAAACATGCCCCCGGGAGAGAGACACCAGCATGGCCCAGATTGCGCAGCACCGTTACCTCACCCTCGACGCAATCCTCGCCCACTGGGCCGCCGAGCAGCCCGGTGCGCCCGCGATCGAGGGCGCAGGCCTGGTCTTCACCTATGGCGAGGTAGAGCGGCTCTCGCGGCAGATCATCGCCATGCTGGCCGCGCGCGGCATCGGCGCGGGCGACCGCGTGGCGTTTCTCGGCAAGAACGCGGCGAGCTATGGCCTGCTCTATTGCGCCTGCGCGCGCGCGGGGATCGTGATCGCGCCGATCGGCTGGCGGCTCGCCGCGCGCGAGATCGCCTATATCCTCGGCGATACCGGGGCGAGGCTGCTGGTCGCCGCGCCCGACTTCATGGAGCTTGCGGCGAAGGCGGCGGCCGATCTGGCGAGCCCGCCCGAACTGCTCGAGGACGCGGCGATGCTGGACGCGGCGCGCGGCTGCGAGCCTGCGGTCTTCACGCCCTGCGGTGCGGATGATCCCATCCTCCAGCTCTATACCTCGGGCACCACCGGCCACCCCAAGGGCGTGCTGCTGTCCAATGCCAATCTCACCCGCCTGCGGGTCGAAGGGATTGCCGCGGGCCTCACCTATTACACCGATTACCGCGCGGGCGATTGCATGATGGTGGCGATGCCGATCGCGCATATCGGCGGCACGGGCACCTTCAGCCTCGCGATGCTGGCGGGGATCCGCTGCCGGTTCGAGGC
>NZ_LSJS01000113.1 GCF_001557325.1 Erythrobacter donghaensis | reverse complement strand
CAGTCGGCGAGACGGAGCCGGAAAACCAGACCTTTCCACAGTGCCTCAGAGCACGCCCGGGTGATGTGGATCCGGTTCGCGAACTCCCATACGGGCCAGCGGCATTACGCCAGCGCAAACAGGCCGGACAGATGGCAGCATCCGACTACCGCCAAGACCCGATTTTACTCTTGCATTTTTCGGGGCGTCCACAGATGGATTTAAGAAGGTCTGCTCCTGTTGTCGCGCGCGGGCCTTGCGGCGGTGCGATTAGATCAAAAAGCGAACAAACTGCTCTTATTCCGCCGCGATCGGTGATGCGCTAAGCCTTCGCTTGAATCGGAGCGAGCGACCCTATGGCAAAGCGAAAGACCGCGCTGGAACACCTGAACAACGGACGCGAACCGCACGTTGTCCATATGATTCCGCCCGGTGCTCCCGGTTATCGTGAGGCCGATGGCGGGGCGATGGTTGTCTCATCCCCAGCAGAGGTAAACGCCATTGTGCGCACACTCAAGTCGGGAGAGGTCGTTACGCTTGATGACCTTCGCGCCGCAATCGCCCGCCGC
The DNA here is from genome assembly GCF_001557325.1 of Erythrobacter donghaensis. GTDB lineage: Bacteria > Pseudomonadota > Alphaproteobacteria > Sphingomonadales > Sphingomonadaceae > Erythrobacter > Erythrobacter donghaensis_B. The sequence continues at coordinate 6,562 of NZ_LSJS01000113.1, read as the reverse complement.
CATAAGGTTGCGGTGGCCTGTCCCGTTTCGACTGCGATCTTCCTCAATATGTGCGCGCGCGCAGCAGAGGAGCAGCGCGCCATTGGTTTGCCTGAAGGTGAGCTTACGCCCTGGTGGCGCGTGCTGAAGAAAGGCGGCTTTCTCAATCCCAAATACCCCGGCGGCACCGAGGCGCAGCAGGCGCTGCTGGAAGCCGAGGGCGTGCGCGTTTCACCGCTGCGTAAGAAGCCTGCCGTGTTTGACTATGCGGAGCGGAAGCCGACGGATCCGCTGGAGAGGCGCACATGATCCGGAAGGCCTTGCTAGCGCTTGCCGCGCTAGCAGTGCTTGCCCTCGGCGGACTTTACGCCTTGGGTCTTTCAATCCCCGCAACCACCAGAACCGAGCGTGAGGTGCAATTCGCAGCATCGCCCGAGCAGGTCCACGCTCGTATCAGCGACGTTCGCGGCCAAAAGGCGTGGCGTAGCGATATCGGCAAGGTTGAGGTCAGCGGCGACGGCAAGCAATGGACCGAATTCCCCGACGACGGAAGCACGCTTGCCTTTCGGTTGATCGAGAGCCGTCCCGCAAGCACCTTCGTCATCGCCTACAAGTCATCGCTTGGTTTCGAGGGAAATTGGCGTGCCGGGCTTGAACCCGATGGCAACGGCACACGCGGCGTGTTTGCCGAAAAGGTCACGATCCCAAATCCTTTCCTTCGGGCAATCGGTCGTGTGACCAGTCCACCGGGTCAGCATCTTGACCTTTACCTACAGGATCTCCGGCGCGTAACTGAACCCCAATGATGAACCGCGGCTGATCGCGGCAGGAGCGGGGTCGCTTTGAGAATTTCCGCTTCCGAGGAAAAACCCACCGAAGCTGCTCGGCAGGACTCTGGCGGTGCGATACCACTGCGATGGTAGGCTGGCAAGCTGCCGAAGGGTTGATTCAAGGTCATTCATAGGCAATCTCCGCAAGGTTTCAACCACAATACGCAGGCAGCACGACTACCCCTTAAAAAATGCGGTCCGCACGCGCTGCGGCCGAAGCCATCCGCCGCTCCACGCCACGCAATACATTACCCGCGCCCAGAAAAATTGCCATCGCGGGGGCTCTATGATGTCTTGCCTTCGCAGTGCCGCAGATCAATGGCTGGCCGCGCGCTGAGGAATCGCGTAGATCAGGATGATGATTGCGATGCCTAGCACCAGCGAGGCACCGCCGCGGCTCAGTTCGAGCCCGCCATGAGCGACCGGCTTGTCAAGAAAGTCCCCGACGACCGCGCCAAGCGGGCGCGTCAGGATAAAGGCCGACCAGAACAACATGACCCGGCTGATCGGCGTCTTGAAGTAAGCAAGCGCAACCAGCGATAACAGCCCGCCAAATATCAGAGCAGCTCCGAGATATCCGAGCGAGCCGTCGGCGACCCAATCGCCCAAGGCGGTGCCCAGGGTCTGCGACAGGGTGATCGTGATCCAATAATAGAGTTCTGCGCGCGGTTCATGCACCGAGGCGACCGAGACCGTTCCCGTTGCCGAACGCCACACGGCCAACGCGCTGAGTAATGATACAAGCAGCAAAAGCGAACCGCCAGCATAGCCGATGCCTATTGACCGCGTCGCGAAATCGGCCAGCGTTGTCCCGGCGGTGGTGGAAGCGATTATGGTCGCCCAGTAGAGGAAGGGGCGAAACCGGCTTGCCCGGATTTGCCACGCTACGAACAGGCCAAGGGCGGCAACAAAGATTGCGCTGCTCAATAGATAGCCGAAATTGAATGACATGCTGAGCGTATCGCCAGCGGTCTCGCCAAAGGTGGTCGCAAGGATTTTGATAATCCAAAAACCAAGTGTGACAGCCGGCACCTTGGTCAGCGCATCGGTGAACTCGGCTGAAGAGTGGTTTGTGACATCCGACATCGTCTGGAACTCCCGTTTGAATGATCAGCGGGCTAGCGATGCTTGGGCAGGCACGCCATAAGCAGGCGCTCAAAAGCAATGCCCTCAACGAAAGCGCATGATAATGGCCGCCACTGTCTCTGCCCATTCGGGCCAGCCCGACCGCACCGTGCTGCTCAGCATTGCAGGTCTGGTCGTCCAATCAGCGGCCGCTGCTTATTTCATCATCGACGGCGTCGATGATGTGCTTGGCCAGCTTCGAAGCGGGATAACCAGCGAGGTCGCGATGGAATGTCTGGTCGCGCTCGCGCTGGTGCTGGCAATCATTATCAGCGCGCGCCAGCTACGGATGGCGTTGGAGGCAGCAAAGCGGCAGCAGGCCGCACTGGCCGTCGCGCGCGGATCGATCGCAGAACTGCTGGATATCAAGTTTAACCATTGGGGTTTGTCACCTTCTGAGCGTGAAGTTGCACTCTTCGCACTTAAAGGATGCAACATCGCCGAGATAGCAAGGTTGCGCGGCTCAGCAGAAGGAACCGTTCGCTCGCAACTCAGCCAAGTCTATACAAAGGCGGAAGTTACAAGCCAGTCGATGCTCATCGGCCAGTTTGTTGAGGAGTTGGTCTGAGAGCCGCCTTACAGGTTGATACCGCGCATGCGCAACAGCGCGGCCATGCAAGCATAGAGCAGCATGGTCATTGCACAGCCGATGCCGAGCGCAGGCCAGAAATCCAGCCCACGTCTAAGCAGCACAGAAATCAGAAGGAACATCGGCAGGCTGGGTAACACATACCAGAAGGTCGCCGTCGCATGATCAGCCATCCGCACCGGGTCGGCCGTGTCCCGCCACAGCCAGATCATGCCAAGGACCGAAATAAGCGGCAACGAGGCTACCAGCGCTCCGAGCCCAGCGCTGCGCCGTGCAATCTCTGAAACTGCAATGATGATGATTGCGGACAGGGTGGCTTTCAATAGCAGATACGTCATGGATGAAGTGCCTCTTGCCCGCATGATGCTGCTTCGCAGTGGATGGTCACGTGTTCGATCTCAAAGTCCTTTGCGAGCATGGCACCGATGGCCTTCCGCAAAGCATTCGCATTCGCCCCTGATACTAATGCAACATTCGCGGTGAAGCTGATATCGTTTTCCGACATCGACCAGGTGTGCAGATCGTGCGTGCTGACAACGGCCGCCACGGCATTGATGGCTGCGCGCACTTCGTCGAGCTCAATCCCCGCGCGGACAGGTTGGAGAAGGATGTGCGTCGTATCGCGCAGCAGGATCCATATGCGCGGCAGTAGCCACAGGCCGATCGCTATTGCTACGCCCGGGTCGATCCAGGTCCAGCTGGTGAAACAAATGACGATCGCCGCAGCAATCACGCCGGACGAGCCCAGCGTGTCCGCCCAAACCTCGAGAAAGGCATCTTTGACATGTAGGGTCGTACCCATTGATCGCATCATCGGTTGGAGAATGGTCCGCTGCAACGGGTCGTTGGAGCATTGAAAATGTATCGGACACAGGTCATCTCCGCATGGCGCGTGGGGTAAGACAGCTGCAGAGCCGCAGCGATCCCAGCGACAGTCAACATCGCGCAGAATTCCACAAGGCCGATTTGCCACCCGGCGGCCGCGATCAGCGCCGCCGCAGACAGGACCAGCAGCAGCCAGCCTCCGCCGCGCAAGGCCTGTGCACGCATGGAATCCACTGCGATGCCCGCAGCGCGCGCGTGCCTAGGCATGACAAGCGCAAGCGCTGCAAACCCGGCAAACGCCGCGCAGAAGCTGATGAGATGAGCCAGCTTGGGAACACGAAGTCATCACTCGTGCCGCCGCGCCGCAGCAGCCATGTTACGCTGTTGTCCTCGCGAAACGCATCGAAATCTGACAACATTTGCAACCGTCGGGCGAGCTCCGATGGCCGCTTTTGTCGAAGTCCGACGATCAGTGAACCGGCAACAAGTGGGTGGATTGGCGGCCGGCAGCTTTTCCACCCGATTGTAGTCTGTCGCCCACTTTTGCGCCCAGTTTGGTCAGCTCTCCAGCCTCAACCGCCCTTTTCCGAAGCTGGCTTACCGGCAGCCAGGGTCTTCACCGCGACCTCGGCCCTCGCTTGCGCTTCCCGGATGCAACCGCGCTCGCGGCGGCTGTTGCGCGGCAGGCTTTCCACGGCCTCGCTTCTGCACACTACGCTCGCCGCGCGCTGAATGCGCACCGTCAAGATGCGTTGCCCTTCGGTCGAACCGAGATCGAGATCGTCCGCCTTGACTGCAATGCTTCGCGGAACCGGGGCCGCGACAGCAGGGGCTGAAGCCGCTACTGTGACTACGGCAAGCAGGATGTGAATGAGTTTCATGGTCATTTCCTTGGCCAATCGGTCGCTCGCCAATTCGAGCGACGACGCATCAGAATGTGCAGGGCCGAGGGCAGTTAGGCTGTCCGGTTTTCAAACTCGGTTGATCGTTTTTGGATCGCACCATGATGATGGAAATCGAGCAGACTGGGCGATTTCGAAATCGGCTTGTTGCTTCGTCCGCGCTCTGGCAGCCAAGGACCCATGACAGCGTGGGACCAGGTAGATCAAATGGCGCGCGGCGGGTCGATCGCCTTGCTGGCGCAGTGGAGCTGGATCCTGGTCCGCGACCATTGGCGCGATGTGCCGGCCCGGCTTGCGGTAGCGATGAATGTCGGGATCTGCAGCTACTTGATTATAACGGCAGGCATCTTTGGCAAGCCAAGCCTGATTGGTCTGCTGTTTGCGCTGGGTGCAGGAGCGACACCGGGCCTGTTCTGGCTGTTCGCCAAGGCGTGGTTCAACGATGAAAAGCGTGTCGCCCCGATCAGCGCGCTGCTGGTGGGCCTGTCGGTGGCCAATACGTTGGTGGTCCAGCTGACATACCCCCACGGCGGGACTGCTAACGCCATTTCCGCAGTGCTGTTCCGGGCTTCCATGCTGACCTTTGCGGGCGCTGCTTTATGGGAAGTATGGCGTAGTAGAGAAGGCGACCTGGTCGAGCGCCGACGGCGGATTAGGCCCGTGCTGGTTTGTGTCGTGGCGATTTGTGTCATTTCTATCGCCTTTGTCGAAGTCGCAGCATCCCCCGGCACACCTGCCGCTTCGTGGAGGCTGGCAGTGGCGACCGGCTCACTGCTGGCAGTGTTCAGCTTTTGCGCGGTTTTGCTTCGGATGCGCCAAGGCGACATGTTCGGCCCGGTTGAGTCCACGGGCGTGACAGCGAAAACTCCGCGCAACCTGGGCGAAGATCCCCTTGCTGCCCGTTTGCTACAGTTTATGGCAGCGCAGATGCCCTACCGCGACGAGACCATGTCCATCGCAAAGCTCGCCGCGCTGCTGGGCGAACAGGAATATCGACTGCGCCGCACGATCAACGGCCAGCTGGGCCACCGCAATTTTTCATCGTTTCTCAATAGCTATCGTCTCTCCGAGGTGAAGTCCGCGCTGGCCGACCCTTCGCAGCGCGATGTGCCGATCATCACCATTGCGCTGGACGCAGGGTTCGGCTCGCTCGGCCCCTTCAACCGTGCGTTCCGCGAGGCCGAAGGCATGACCCCCAGCGAATATCGCGCCCGCCACCTGACCGATTCCGGAATCGGCTAGCCGGATTCGGACAAGGCAACGCAGCAGCTACTGGATGCAGGAAGGGGGCGAGGATCACCTGCAAGAAAGTCGCCGCCATGACCACTAGAATTCCCCCGCTCGATATCCTTCTCGAAAAAGGGCTCTATATCTTCGCCATCGACGGGTCGCGCTATCTGATCGCCGGGTCGGTCACCTTTGTGTTGGTGTGTATGCTGCGGCGCACGGTGCTGACTGTGCGCAAGATCCAGAAGCGCGAAGCCACCGCCGCTGATATGCGGCGCGAGGTCGCGCAATCGGCACAGTCGGTGTTTGTCTATATGATCGGGGCGTGCTTTCTAATCTGGGGCCGCGAGGAAGGGATATTCTACGACGTCTTCGGCGTCAGCTTCGGCATCGGGGTGGATTTGCTGATCCTTGCCGCGATCATCATCGCGCATGATGCCTATTTCTACTGGGCGCACCGCCTGATGCACCACCCGCGCCTGTTCCGGTATTTCCACCGCGCGCACCACCGTTCAATCACCCCGACGCCTTGGGCCGCATACAGCTTTGCCATGCCGGAAGCGGCGGCGATGTTCCTGTTTGTGCCGCTGTGGCTCTTTTTCGTGCCGACGCCGGGGTGGGTGATGGTGGTATGGCTGAATTTCCAGATCATCCGCAATGCAATGGGGCATGCCGGGTTCGAATTCTTCCCGCGCTGGTGGCTGGATACCCCGCTGACCCGCTGGATCAACACAACGGTGCACCACGACTTGCACCATAACGGCGGCTTCAACTCCAATTTTGGGCTCTATTTCACGTGGTGGGACAAATGGATGGGCACCGAGCACCCGAGATATCATGAGAAGTTTCGCGAGGTGACGGTACGCACGCAGGCAAATGCGGCGATGGCAAGCAGCGAAGTGACCGCCTCAACAAGCCACGCTTTAGGCGATTGAGCAATGAAACCACGTTTGCGGAACGAGCGATTTGGGGTCGGTTCTCGAACGGCAGAGATTTTTCAGAAGCGAGGTAAAGTGGCCATGCCGGGATTGAGGGCATAGCGTGGGAGGTACGCCAAGCAACGCTAAGGACGAACAATACCGGAA
>NZ_LSJS01000112.1 GCF_001557325.1 Erythrobacter donghaensis | reverse complement strand
GAGGGGGGACCGGGTTGGGCGCGGTGTCGGACGCGGTGTTCGAGGCAGTCTGGGCGCTGGCGGCGGTGCCCGCCAGCAGCAGGCTGGCGAAGCCGATGAGGCCCGAAATTGTCGTGGTGCGGCGCATGGCATCCCCTCCTGATTGACACCCGCCTCGGCTTCCGGGCCTCGGCGCGCATCCACATGGGTTAAGGTTGCGCGGGCGCCTCGCTGCGCTCGGCGGCGACGAGGCGCGCGACGGGGCCTTGCCCGCGCGACAGATCGGCAAAGCCGCCGACCTCCACCACGCGCCCGGCATTGAGCGCGATGACGTGATCGGCCGCAGCGACCATCGACAGGCGGTGGGCGATCACCAGCACGGTGGTCTTGCCGCGCAAGGCCGCGATGGTGCGCGCGAAGGCGGCCTGGCTCTCCCAGTCGAGCGCGCTGGTCGCCTCGTCGAGCACCAGCAGCTGCGGCTGCATCACCAGCGCGCGGGCGAGCGCGATGCGCTGGCGCTGGCCGCCGGAGAGACGGCTGCCGTTCTCGCCCAGAAAGGTATCGAGCCCCTCTGGCAGCGCGCGCACGAATTCCGCCGCGCCTGCGCCCTCGAGCGCAGTCCACAACTCGCTCTCGCTGGCGCCATCGCGGGCGAGGCGCAGGTTGGCGGCGATGGTGCCGGGGACGAGGAAATGCTCCTGCGGGACATAGGCGATGGCGCGGCGCCACAGCCGCGCGGTCTCGAGGGTGAGGGGGGCTTGATCGATACGGATCGTGCCCGCTTGCGGGGTCAGCAACCCGCAGACGAGATCGGCGGTGGTGGTCTTGCCGCTGCCCGAGGGGCCAACCAGCGCGGTGATCCGGCGCGCGGGGATGACGAGATCGAGGCCCTCGATCGCGGGCCGCACGTCGCCGCCGGTGTAGGCATAGCGCACCCCCGTCACGCGGATCGCCTCGGCGAGGCGCGGGGGAAGCGCGTGGCGCGGGGGCGGCGGCGGCTCGGCCTCGGCAGCGCATTCGGCGCGGAAGCGCTGGATGTCGGCGAAGACGGTGACCTCGGCAAGGAGCTGCTGGAGGCTCGTCTGCAAGGCGGTGAAGCGCGGAGCGATCCGCATCAGCAGCAGCAGGAAGGCGACCAGCTGCGGCAGAGCCATGCCGAGGAGCGCGATTCCGGCATAGACCAGTCCGGCGACAGCTACCGCGCTCACCATCTGCGCAATGATCGCGCCGAGCGATGTGAGGCGCATGTAGCCTACCGCCTCGGCATGCACCTTGTCGAGATTGGCGGCGAGCCGCGCGCGGTAGGCGCCTTCGGCGCCGTGAATCTTGGCGGTCTTGAGCCCGCCGAGATACTCCGAGACGGTGCGGTACTGGTCGCGCTTGTTGGCGGTGCGCTCGCGCCCGAAGGCGCTCGCGCGGGCGCGCAAGGGGGCCAGCAGGGCAAGGATCGCCAGCCCCATGCCGCCCGCGAACAGCATCATCACCGGCGAGATGATCCATGCGACCACGAGGTAGATCGCCAGCAGGATGCCGGTCTGGAGCAGCATCATAACCGCCATCGCGGCGGTGTAGACCCGCTCGACATCGGCGGTGAGAAGGTGGTGGAGATCGGCCGGACGGCGGCGCGCGAGCGCGTCCCAGCGCAGCGCGCCGATGCTAGCGAACAGATCGAGCCGCATGCTGTTCAGCAGGGTGAACAGCAGGTCGGCGAGGTAGATGTTCTTGGCGCGGGTGAAGAGGCCCTGCAGCGCCACCAGCGCCACCAGCCCCGCGAGCGCCAGTGGCAGGCTGAGCGTCAGCCCGCCCGGCAACCAGTCCGGCAGCGGCAGCCCGGCAGCCGCATCCCCTCCGGCGAGCGACAGGAGCGGGATGACCAGCAGGATCGAGACGCCCTCGGTCAGCCCGCCGAGCACCAGCAGGGCGAGCGCGATGGCAAAGCGCGCGCCGCTGGCGGCGGCGATGAAGCGCACGAATTCGGCAATCCCGCCGCGTGCGCTCATGGATTTGGCACCCCGGCGGCGGCGAGGGAGGGGGCGCTCGAGTGCTGCGCTCCGTCAGATATCCCCGCAAGGTCGGCGGCGACGAAGTCGACCAGCGCGTCGAGCGCCGCCAAGTCCTCGGGCACGGTCAGGATCGCCGCCTGCGCCCGGCTGGCGAGCGCGGCGCAAGCCATCGCGTGGGCCGCCGCGATGCGCGGGCTCATTGCGGCGGGGCCGAAGCGGGTGCCGTAGGAGAAGCGCAGGAAGGCCTTCATCCGCTCCTTTGGCGTGAGCGGATGCAGCGCCAGCGCGGGGCCGCGGGCGAGGAGGTAGAATCTGCCCGGCACCAGAGGTGTCCCGGCAAAGCCTCCGCCCACCAGAAAGCGGCGCTTGTCCCGAACCAGCGGCACGTCGGGGCGCGCGGTGAGATCTGCGTCGGCAAGCGCGGCCGAGGCGGCCGGCGCGAGCTTGACCTGCGGGAAGGCGGGCGCGATCCGGCCGGAACCTTGCGCAAGGCCCTCGATGGCGATGATGTCGTCGGTCAGGAGACTGTATCCTGCCCGCAGGAAGGCCGCAGCGGTGGTCGACTTGCCCGCGCCCTTGTCGCCGAGGAATGCGAAGGCACTCCCGCCTTCCGGCGCGGCCAGCGCGCTGCCGTGGAGCAGGAAGGCGCCGCGCATTTGCAGCAGCAGCGCCATTACCGGGCCGAGCAGCGGAAAGGCGATCAGCGCCGGATCGACCCCGGGGCGCGGCTCGACCTCGATCAGCGAGGGTGCGGCGATGCGGAAGGCGCCGATCTGGGGGTAGAGCAGGAAGCAGGCATCGTCGCCGAAGCGGAAAGTTCCGGCGGCATCGGGCTCGGGAAAGGCCCGCCCCGTATCGACCCGGCGGATGACCAGGTCGGGCTCACCGGCGAGCGGCAGCGCGCGCAGTTCGGGCAGGAAGAGGTCGCTCGCGATGGCGAGGCCGAAGGCACTGTAGCTGCGGGACATCCCGCCCGGCGCGCTCATGCCGCCGCCTCGCGCTCGATCTGCGCCGCGCGGCAGCCGCTCTCGAGCCAGATCCCGAGCGAGACCGCGCGCCAGATCATCTGCACCGCGCGCCCGGGTGCCGCGTCGGGATTGGCGGCGATCTTCGCATAGAGGCTCGAGGCGCGCGCGAGATCGACATGGGGGGCAAGAGGGCTGGCGGCACTGGCGACAAGGTCCATCACCTGCTCGTGGTGGTGGTGCACCAGCCCGCGCGCGAGGTGGACGGTGAAGTCGAGCTTGTCGCGCCGTGCCAGCACGCTCGCCGGCACAACGCCCGCCATTGCCCGGCGCAGCACCAGCCGCGACCAGCCGCGCGAGAGTTTCTCGCTGGCTGGCAGGCCGAGGCAGAATTCGGCGACCTTGCGGTCCCAGAAAGGGTAACGCGCCTCGACGCCCATGGCTCCGTAGAAGCCGGCATGAACCTCGAAGGCATAGGGCTGGAGCGGGTCGGCCAGCACCGCGCGGTGCTGCTCTGCCTCACCGCCCGCCGCCTCGGGCCGGGGAGCGGCGCGCAGGCGCTCGGCAAGGCGGCTTTCGGCGAGGAAATCGCGGCTGAGCAGGTGCGCCGGTGGGCGTTCGGCGTCTGGCACCGCCTCGCGGTCAAAGGGGGTGAGCAGGCGCGCGATGATCCGCGCATCGCGCCGCCGCGCCCCCGCACGCAGCGCCACACGCCGCGCGAGCGCGAAGCGCGAGCGCCCGTAATTGTCCGCTGCCCCGCGCGCCTCGCCGAGCAGCGTCAGCCAGTCCCCGCGCGCGGCGAGCTCGTCGAGCAGGCCATAGCCGTGGCTCACCACCTCGTCGCCGCCATGCCCGTCGAGCAGCACCTCGACCCCGCGGGCGCGCGCCGCGGCGACGACCTCGCGCATGCAGGCCAGGTTGGGCGAGAGGCTCGGGCCGCCGGTCGCGACGAGTAGCCCGCCAAAGTCCTGAAGCGGGGCATAGCCATCAAGCTCGAGCACGGTCGGGGCGAAGCCGCCGGTCGCCAGTACCGCATCGAGATGGCGCCGCTCGTTGCTGCGTTGCGGCTCGCGGAACATCATCGAGAACACCGGCAGCGGGGGTGCGCCGAGCGCCTTGCGCTGGTCGCGCAGCAGGCAGGCGATGGTGGAGGAATCGAGCCCGCCGCTGAGCAGCACACCGACGCGCTCGCCGCCTTCGGCGCGGGCCGCGACGGCGGCGTCCAGCAACGCACGCAAGGTCTCGGGGGCGGGACGAGCAGGATCGTAGGGCTGTCTCT
>NZ_LSJS01000111.1 GCF_001557325.1 Erythrobacter donghaensis | reverse complement strand
ATCTCGGCGATCTGTTCGAAGGGCTGTTCGGCGGCCGAAGCCGCGCCGCGCACCGCCGTTCTGCGGCTTGCGCCCGCCGAACAGCCCTTCGAACAGATCGCCGAGATCGACCTCGTCCGCCCCGAAGCCCTCGAAACCGGCCGCCCCGGGCCCCGCGCCATAGGTGCCGCCCCGGCCGTAACCCGGCCTTGCGCCCATTCCGGCGAAGGGATTGGCCGGGTTGCCATCGGCATCGATCTCGCCGCGGTCATATTGCGCGCGCTTGGCCTTGTCCGAGAGCAGGTCATAGGCGCGGGTCGCCTCGGAGAATTTCTCCGAGGCCTTGGGATTGTCCTTGTTGCGATCGGGGTGGAGCTCCTTCGCCAGCTTGCGATAGGCACTCTTGATGTCGGCCTCGGAGGCCGTGCGGGGTATCCCGAGCGTGGCATAAAGGTCGCGCATGGTGAGTTAGCTAGGTGAGACAGTCGTCATGCGCAAGCGGGGACCCTTGTCGGCGGAAATGTCGGCGGAAAACCAAAGTTAATCATATGCGCCTTTCTCTGGCGCCCGCGGGTCACTATGTGGCTGATCCCGAAGCTTCCCGAGGAGCCCTTCCGATGCCTGACGCCGCCCCGCTCGACGATGCCCAGCTGGCCGATAGCGTGCTGCCTGCGGGTGCCGATCCCTTCGTCTTGTTCGAGGAGTGGTTTGCCGCCGCTCAGGTGGGCGAGATCAACGATCCCAACGCGATGGCGCTCGCCACCGCGACGCCCGAAGGCGCGCCCTCGGTGCGGATGGTGCTGCTGAAGGGGCACGGCTCGCAGGAGATTGCCGGCGGCGGCTTCACCTTCTTCACCAATGCCGAAAGCCGGAAAGGTGCGCAGATCCGCGCCAACATGCAGGCCGCCTTGCTGTTCCACTGGAAGAGCCTGCGCCGCCAGATCCGGATCGAAGGGCCGCTCACCGAAGTCTCGCCCGAACGCGCCGACGCCTATTTCCACTCGCGCCCCTACAAGAGCCAGGTCGGCAGCGCCGCCAGCGACCAGTCGCGCCCGCTGCCCGAGCGTAAGGCCTATATCGACCGGGTCCAGCAGGTCTGGGCCGAGCACGAGGCCGAAGGCAAGGTGCCGCGTCCGCCGCACTGGACAGGTTTCACTTTGTCCCCGCGAAGAATCGAATTCTGGATCGATCGCGACAACCGCTTGCATGATCGCCGCGAATTCACCCGCTCCGCGCCGGACGCCCCCTGGTCCGACACGCTGCTCTACCCCTGAGGACTGCCCCTATGCCCCAGAACATCCCCTACTGGCACGTCGACGCCTTCGCTGCGCAACCCTTTGGCGGGAACCAGGCGGCGGTGATGGTGCTCGAAGAATGGCTACCCGACGATGTGCTGGTCAAGATCGGGGGCGAGAACCTCTTCGCAGAAACCGCCTTCGTGGTGCGCGACACGACGGGCGCGGCCGACTGGGAGCTGCGCTGGTGCACCCCCACCTATGAAATCGCGCTGTGCGGCCATGCGACGCTGGCGAGCGGGCATATCCTGCTCCAGCGGGATGGCGGCGAGCGGATCACTTTCCGCACGCGGAAATCGGGCATTCTCGAGGTGGTGAAAGTGGGGGATGCCTATGAACTGGCGCTCCCCGCGATTCACACCGCGCCGGGCGATTACCCCGAGGCCGTGGCGCTGCTCGGTGCGACGCCGCTGGAAGTGTGGCGCAACGACAGCCGCTACAACGTATTCCTGTTCGAGAACGAGGCGCAGGTGCGTGCGCTCGATCCTGACATCCGCGGGCTCGGGGCGCTGGGGAACGACCAGTTCATCTGCACCGCGCCCGGGGACAAGACCGACATCGTCAGCCGCGTCTTCGTGCCCGGCGGCGGAGTGGACGAGGACTCGGTCACCGGCTCGGCCCATGCGGTGCTCACCCCGTTCTGGGCGAAGAAACTGGGCCGCGAGAGCTTCACCGCGCATCAGGCTTCCACGCGCGGCGGCGATCTGACTCTGCGGCTGGACGGCGCCGGAGAAAATGGGCGCGCATGGCTCGGCGGGCCCTGCGTGACGGTGGTCGAGGGCGCGTTCTTCCTCTAGCCCCCCTCCTGTCCCGCAGGGACAACAGGAGGGCGGCCTGGCGCTACCTCGCCGGATAGAGCTCCAGCACGTCCGCCGCCTGTTGCAGCATCGGCGGGCGCTGCGCGGCGTCGGAGTGGCCGAGCCGCACCAGCGTCACCTGCTGGCTCGGCGAGACCAGCACATATTGGCCCATGTGGCCGATCAGGCTGAACAGGCTCTCGGGCGCGCGGTCCGGGAACAGCGGGTGCTCTTCGGCGGCGCGGCCGGGGATCGGGCGGTTGAGCCAGGTCTGGAAGCCGTAGTGCGGGCTGCGCGGGGAGGGCGTCACCATCGCCTCGACCCAGCGCTGCGGCACGAGCTGCTCGCCGCCCGGCGCGCGGCCCTTGCGGCGCAGGAACTCGCCGAACTTGGCCCAGTCGCGCGCGGTTGCGTGCATCAGCGAGCCGCCGATCAGCGTGCCCGACGCATCGAATTCGGGCACCATGCTGGTCATCCCGAGCGGGCCGAACAGCCGCTGGCGGAGGTAATCCGCCACCGCCTTGCGCCGCGCCTCGGGCTTGTCGCTGGTGGTCAGCGCCCGCGCGGCGATGTCGGCGAGGATGACGCTGGTGTTGCTGGAATATTCGAACTGCTTGCCGGGCTCGGCCTCGAGCGGCTGCTCCTCGGCCCACTTGGCCATGTTGTCGCGCCCGTCGAGGAACAGCATCCTGACCTCGCTCGATTCGTAGGGTGGGTCGCCGCTCTCGGTGTGCCTGAGGCCGCTCCGCATCTGGAGCAGGTGGCGCAGAGTGACCTCGCCGCGCGGATCGCCCTGGCGCTGCCACAGCGGGACGGGGGCGGGGGCGTCGAGCGCGAGGAGCCCGTCGGCGACCAGCATGCCGATCAGCACGCCGGTCACAGTCTTGGCCATCGACCAGCTGATGAAGCGCGTGTCCTTGCTGTAACCCGGCCCGTAGCGCTCGGCGGCGAGCTTGCCGTTCGCCATCACCACCACCGCGCGGGTCTCGCCGAGGCCGGGCTTGGTGAAAAGATCGTCGATCTCGCGCGCAAGCCGGTCCTTGGGCGCGCCCGCGTCGCCGGTGACGGCGGCCTTGGCTTCATCGGTGAGCGGGACTTCGGCCACCGGCGCCGCGCCGCAGCCTGCAAGCATCAGGAGGGCTAGCGTGGGGGGCAGGGCGCGGTTAAGGACGGCGGCTCGGAGGGTCATCGCGCTCTCCTTCCCCGAAGCATGAAGGCTTGGCAATGGCGAAATCACCCGCATCGGCAGGCAGGCGCTCCCGGACGCGCTGGGGGCTGTGGATGCTCGCGATCATCGCCGCGCTGGTCGGCGGCGCGGCCTTCGCCTTCCGCAGCGAGATCGACGGCTATGGCAGCATCGCCTCGGCCTATTCGGCCCGCGTGGCGTGCTCGTGCCGCTTCGTCGCGGGCCGGCCGCTGGAGGACTGCGCCAAGGACAAGCTCGCCGGGATGGAGGCGGTGACGCTGGTCGAGGATGTCGAGACCAAAAGCGTCACCGCGCGCTTCCCGCTGGTCGCGAGCGCGACGGCGACCTACCGCGAGGGCTATGGCTGCGTGCTGGAGCCCTACGAGAACTAGGCGCTTACTTTTTCGGTGGAACCGATCCACCCGCCGCCGACCACGCGCTCGCCCGCATAGATCACCGCCGCCTGTCCGGGGGCAACGCCGAATTCGGGCTCGGCGAAGCGGATCGTCACCGCCGCGCCACCGCCCAGCGGCCCCTCGAGCGTCACCGGCACCGGCTTCGCGAGGCTCCTCACCTTCGCGGTCAGCGGCGCATCGGGCAGGCGTCCGATGCGGTTGGTCTCGGTCAGGTGCGCAGCGCTCACCGCCAGCATTCGCTTGGGCCCGACCCGCACCTCGCGTGAGGGCGCGTCGAGGCCGATCACGTAGAGCGGCTCGGGCTGCCCGCCGA
>NZ_LSJS01000110.1 GCF_001557325.1 Erythrobacter donghaensis | reverse complement strand
GTATCCATCCGGCGGGGGCCGCCTTGTCTGGGTAGGTATTGAGCGCTCTTTAGCGTGCTCTTGTGAGCGCGCTTAGGAGTGGTCGATGGGTCAGGTGACGGTGTTTTCGGGGCCAGAGCGGCGCCGACGGTGGAGCGAGGAAGAGCGGCTGCGGATCCTGTCCGAGGCTTTCGCGCCGAGCGCCTGCGTTGCCGAGGTGTGCCGACGGCACGATATTTCATCGGCGCTGATCTACACGTGGCGGCGCAAGCTGCGCGAGGCAGATGCGGCGCAGGAGGCCAGCGCGGCCGAGGCGTTGCCAGCGCCGGTGTTTGCCGAAGCTGTGCTGGACGAGGATGCGGTGGCAGTCAGCGCTGCCGAGCACCCCGCGATGATCATCGACCTGCCACGCGGGAAGCGGCTGAGCATTTATCCCGCGGCGTCGCCAGCGCTGGTTGCGGCTGCCCTGAAGGCGCTGCGGTGATCCCTCCCGGCGCCCGTGTGTGGATCGCGCTCGGCCACACGGATATGAGGAAGGGCATGCAGGGCCTGGCGC
>NZ_LSJS01000109.1 GCF_001557325.1 Erythrobacter donghaensis | reverse complement strand
CAGTCGGCGAGACGGAGCCGGAAAACCAGACCTTTCCACAGTGCCTCAGAGCACGAGTGGGTGATGTGGATCCGGTTCGCGAACTCCCATACGGGCCAGCGGCACAGCGCCGCGAAAACAGGCCGGACAGATGGCAGCATCCGACTACCGCCAAGACCCAACTTTACTCTTGCGTCTTGCGGGGTGTCCACAGATGGTAAGGCGAATGGCGGGTTTCAGGTATGCAGACCATTCTTTCCATTGGTCGGC
>NZ_LSJS01000108.1 GCF_001557325.1 Erythrobacter donghaensis | reverse complement strand
CGGAGCGATGGGCCAGACCCCTCTCCCAACCCTCTCCCGCAAGGGGAGAGGGCTTTGACAGCTATCCACCGATTGTGTTGAAAAACCCGGCGCTGAGATCGGGGCTTGCGCGAGCCTGATCGCCGTGCGGAGCCTTCGCCCCCGGTTATGCGGGGGCTGGGGTGGCTGGCATCGGGATCAGCTTGGCCATTTTGCGGAGGTTTTGGGCGGTGGCGGCGAGGAGGAACTCGTCTCTTGCGCCGTTTG
>NZ_LSJS01000010.1 GCF_001557325.1 Erythrobacter donghaensis | reverse complement strand
CCGTCCTTCACCGTCCAGCGCCGACCGCGCAACTCGTGGCTGGCCGGACGCTTACCAACCAGACGGTCAAGCGCTCACAGTTGAATGGCGCTCGGGTGCCCTCCGCTCCCCACCATGTGGCATTCTCCATTCCATCAGCGCCGCGAGCCAAGTCATGTCGCCGAGGATATAAGGGAAAAAGCGGGTAATTCGCCTCTGCCCCAAAGGCGCTCTTACCATAAGCCTCGATTATGGTAAGTGACATTCGGAACCGTCCAAGAGCCTGCTAGATTTTGGCCAAAATCTAGCATACGGATGCTGGGTGGACGAAGCGGACCTTTTCTGGATCACCGGCCTGCTCCATGGCCGAATGCCGCAGCTCGCGCCCAAGGTGCGCCGCGCGATCGATCTCGCGCTCGTCGACATCGCTTGGCGCACCTTCGTTCGGGATGCCGGCGCTCGCGACGATGGCCGCTCGGATCAGGCGTCCAGACCTGATGACGATGTTCTGCGCACCACCGATCCGCGCGCGGGGGCCGTTGTGGGGTTCCTCGCATCACAAGCCGGGCCCTTGCAGTCGGCCGCCAAAACCATCCAGCTCGCGCGCGGTGCAAGCGGTCGCCGGTTTAGCCCGAAAGAACGCGCGATGCTTGAGGACGCGCGATCAGCGCTAGCGACCGCTAGGGTCTCCCTTCGCTCTGGGCCTCCGCACAATCGCCTACTTGGGGTCACGACATAGAACGGGCCCCGATATACGCTCTCATGACTGCCATCCGAGA
>NZ_LSJS01000107.1 GCF_001557325.1 Erythrobacter donghaensis | reverse complement strand
TCGATCCCTGCGGGATCGAGCACCTGCGGCTCGCGCGCGTGCGCTCTCGGTCGCTGCGCGACCGAGGCCGCTCGAATGATGGCACCAGGCCTGTTCTCCCCTCCCCTCGTGGGAGGGGCTGGGGGAGGGGGCTCTGCGGGCCGATCCAACGCTCCCCGATTTTGTCGGCGCTTGCCGCCCTGTGCCCCCTTCACGGGCGGTTCAGCCCTTCAGGCCTAGACAAACCCTCCCGCTCGGGGGCATGGCTGCTGCCTCGCCTTTGCGCGACAACGAGGACACCCGCACCATGAAGCGCCTGCTCGCCCCCGCCACCCCCGCCGCTCTGGCCCTTCTCGCCGCCGCCGCGAGCCCCGCTTTCGCCCAGAGCGCGGACGAGAAGATCAACATGGTGATCGCCTACAGCGCCGACGAATGCCCCGTCGCCCAGCCCGGCGAAGTCGTTGTGTGCGAAATCCTCGTCGAGGAGGAGCGCTACCGCATCCCCTCGAACCTGCGCTATTCGGACGACCCGGCCAACGTCGCCCGCGCGCGGCAGGTCGAGGAGATCAAGTATGTCGGCGATTTTGGCACCATGAGCTGCTCGCCCGCCGGCGCCGGCGGGTTCACCGGGTGCAACCAGAAATTCGTCGAGGCCGCCTACAAGGACAAGTCGGAGGCCGACGCCGTGCGCTTCGGCCAGCTGATCGAGAAGGCGCGCCAGGAACGCCTCTCCACCATCGACGCCGAAGCCGCCGCCGAGCAGGAGCGTGTCGAGATGATCGAGCGCGAATACATGGAGCGGCTCGAGCGCGAGCGTCAGGCCGAGCTCCCCGGCGAGGGCCAGCTCCCCCCGCCGCCGAAGTAGGGCTCAAACCCGGTAATATTCCCGATACCACGCGACGAACCGCGCCACGCCCTCGCGGAACGGGGTCTGCGGCGCGTAGCCGGTGAGCGCCTTCAAGAGCGAGGCATCGGCCCAGGTCGCAGGCACGTCGCCGGTCTGCATCGGCATGAAGTTCTTCACCGCCGCGCGCCCGCACTCGGCCTCGATCGCCTCGATGAAGTCCATCAGCCGTACCTTGTCGCCATTGCCGATATTGACCACCCGGAACGGGGCGACCGGCGAGAGGCTGTCGCCTGCGGGAATGTCCTCGGGGGTCTCGGGCCGCACCGGGGCTGCGTCGATCAGCAGGCGGATGCCGCGCACCAGGTCGGCGACGTAGGTGAAATCGCGGTACATCTCGCCGTCGTTGTAGATGTCGATCGGGGTGCCTTCGAGGATCCCTCGGGTGAACTTGAACAGCGCCATGTCGGGCCGCCCCCAGGGGCCGTAGACCGTGAAGAAGCGGAACATCGTGGTCGGCAGGTTCCAGAGGTGCGCATAGGAATGCGCCATCGCCTCGTTCGCCTTCTTGGTCGCGGCGTAGAGCGTCAGCGGCGTGTCGACCTTTTGCCCCTCGTGGAACGGCATCTCGGTCTCGGCCCCATAGACCGAGGAGGTCGAGGCCATCAGCAGGTGATCGACCTGCAATTCGCGCGCGCATTCCATCACGTTGAAGGTGCCCACAAGGTTCGCGTCGACATAGGCGCGCGGGTTCTCGAGGCTGTAGCGCACCCCCGCCTGCGCGGCGAGGTGGACGATCACATCGGGCTTCTCCGCCAGCGCCAGCGCGTGGAGTGTGTCGAAGTCTTCGAGCAGGCCTTCCACGCAGCTGAAATGCGGATGCTGGAGCAGCATCTGGTGCCGCCGCTGCTTGATCCGGACGTCATAGTAATCGGTCATCCCGTCGAAGCCGACGACCCGGAACCCCTCCTCCAGCAGCAGTTGCGAGAGGTGAAAGCCGATGAACCCGGCCGATCCGGTGACGAGAACGGTGCGCATCGGGGCCTCGCCGTCAGGACAGCGCGATATCGGGCGCGTCTTCCTGCTTCATGCCGACGATGTGGTAGCCCGCATCGACATGGTGCGTCTCCCCCGTCACCCCCGATGACAGGTCGGACAGCAGATAGAGCCCCGCCCCGCCGACATCCTCGATCGTGACATTGCGGCGCAGCGGCGCGTTGTATTCGTTCCACTTGAGGATGTAGCGGAAGTCGCCGATCCCGCTCGCGGCGAGCGTCTTGATCGGCCCGGCGCTGATCGCGTTGACGCGGATGCCGCGCGGCCCGAGGTCGTTGGCGAGATACTTGACGCTGGTCTCGAGCGCCGCCTTGGCGACGCCCATGACGTTGTAATGGGGCACGACCTTTTCGGCGCCGTAGTAGCTCAGCGTCAGGATCGCCCCGCCGCTCTCCGGCATCATCGCGCTCGCGCGCTGGGCGATGGCGACCAGCGAATAGGCCGAGATGTTCATGGTGTTGAGGAAGTTGTCGAGGCTGGTGTCGACATACTTCCCGCGCAGCTCGTTCTTGTCGGAATAGCCGATCGCGTGGACCACGAAGTCGATCGTGTCCCAACGCTGCTTCAAAGCGGCGAAGGCGGCATCGAGCGATTCCATCTTCGCCACGTCGCATTCGAAAGTGAAATCGCTGCCGAGCTCGGCGGCGAGCGGGATAACCCGCTTGGCGAGCGCCTCGCCCTGGTAGGAAAAGGCAAGCTCCGCCCCCTGTTCGGCCAGCTTCTTCGCAATCCCCCAGGCGAGCGACTTGTCGTTGGCAAGCCCCATGATCAGGCCGCGCTTGCCCGCCATCACACCGTTCATCACGCTTTCTCCTCGCTTGGCCCCTTCGCCGTGCCCGCCGATTCCTGTGCCAGCGCCGCATTCAGCTGCGCGCCAATAACGAGCCCGAGGCCAACGAGCCAGAAAAACAGCAGGGTGACGATGCTTCCGGCGAGGCTGCCATAGGTGACGTCGTAGGAAAAGGCGCCGCGCAGCACCACCGGCAGCGCCGCGGCGACCGCCAGCCACCAGGCGGCGGTGAAGGCCGCACCCGGCCACTTGGGATAGCGCCGGCCGCGGAAGGCGTGCGGCGTCAGCGTCAGGAACAGCACCCACAGCGACAGCGCGAGGCCGAGCCCGGGCACGATCCGCGACAGGCTGAGCGTGCCGATCCACTCGCCCAGTTGCGGCACGGCCGCGGCGATCACCTCCTGCGCGCCGCCGATCAGCACCTGCGCGAAGAGCGACAGCATCAGCACCACCACCGCCGCCAGGATCAGCCCGGCCGAAAGCAGGCGGGTCTTCCAGAACGGGCTTGCGCTCTTGTGGCCATAGGCGCGGCGCAGGATGTCGCGGATCGTCTCGACCAGGCTCGAGACGGTCCACAGCGCGACCGCGCCCCCGACCCACAGCAGCAAGCCCGAGCGCGCGGTGATCACCGTCTCGGCAACCGGCACGATCACCGCGGCGACCGAGCTCGGCATGGCCCGCGCCACCGCGAAGATCATCTCCTCCGCATTCTCGCGCCCGCCGATGATGTCGAACAGCGCCGCGCCGATGATGAAGAAGGGAAAGATCGCCAGCATCGACAGATAGGCGAGGTTGCCGGCGTGGATGAAGCCGTCGTTGAAGGTGTTCACCGCGACCCGGCGGATCACCGGCCATGCCCCGGGCGACCCGCCGGTCGCGGGAGACGGGGTGGAAGCTTCGTTTGCAGTCATGGGGAACAGCCCTCCGGCCGACGTGCGGCGCCTAGAGCCCGAACTTTTCGCGCGGGCGGGCAGGGTCAACCCAGCCGTCAAGCCGTTGTTCCAAGGCCGCAAGATCTTGCGGCAATTGAATTTCGATCGTCACCAGCTGGTCGCCGCGCTCGTGCCTGCCATCAACGGTCTTGCCGGTCTTCTTCGTCCAGCCCTTGCCCGCCAGTCGCAGCACCGTGCCGCTGGAGGTGCCCGGCTTGATCGTCAGCATCACCGCGCCGTCGACCGTCGGGCACTTGACCTTGGCGCCGCGCACCGCCTCGTCGAGGGTGACGGGCAGGTCCATGCGGATATGGTCGCCCTCGCGCCGGAAGAAGGGGTGGGTGCCGACCTCGACCATGACGATCCCGTCGCCATTGCCGCCGGGGCCGGGGTGGCCCTTGTCCTTGAGGCGCATCATCGTGCCATCCTCGACGCCCGCGGGGAGCTTCAGGCTGATCGCCTTGCCGTCGGCGAGCGTGATGCGCTGGTCGCGCCCCGCGGCGGCCTCGACGAAGGGCACCGCGAGCCGGTACTGGATATCCGCGCCGCGCCGGGGCGCGACCAGCGCATCACGCT
>NZ_LSJS01000106.1 GCF_001557325.1 Erythrobacter donghaensis | reverse complement strand
GGTTTCCACGCGTCCACCCGCCGCGCCACGTCCGCCTTGGTGTTCGCCCAGAACAGCGGCAGGTCGTAGACGTGGTAATTGTTGCCCGGCAGCACATAGCTGCCCATCTCCGGCGCCGGGCCGATCAGCAGGAGGCCGCGCTTGTCGCAGGTTGCCGGGACGAGGCCGGGCTGGAGCGTGCCGTTCTCCATCGAATCCTCGGGCACCAGCGTGCCCAGATTGGCGCTCGCGGGCGCCGCCCCGCCGGTAAGGCCGGTGAGCGGGTTGGTGCAGAGCATCGGCTCGCTTCCCGGCAGCTTGCCATCGAGGGCCGGGCTGCCCGCATAGGCCTCGAGCACCAGCGCGGGATCGGCA
Source organism: Erythrobacter donghaensis (assembly GCF_001557325.1). Lineage (GTDB taxonomy): Bacteria > Pseudomonadota > Alphaproteobacteria > Sphingomonadales > Sphingomonadaceae > Erythrobacter > Erythrobacter donghaensis_B. The sequence continues at coordinate 24,633 of NZ_LSJS01000106.1, read as the reverse complement.
GGCTCGGCAAAGCTCGACCAGCTGAGGACGCAGGCCGTCTGGTCGGCTGCGGTGCACGCGGGGATACCCATCACGGGCAGGTCATGCAGCGGCGAGACCGGCCAGCCGATCACATAGGCCGCCACCAGCCGCGCGGCGAGCGGCGTGCCCTTCACCTCCTCGGCGATCAGGCGCTTCAGGTGCAGCGACCCTTGCGAGTGGCCCGCGAGCACGATCGGGGTCTCGGGGTCGACGCTGGAGAGGAAGAAGCGGAAGGCCTCGCGCACGTCGGCATAGGCGGCGTCCACCGCCTGCTTGCCCTCGGGCGCGTCGGTGAGGAAGGCGCCGAAGGTCGCCTGCCGGTAACGCGGGGCCCAGATCTCGGAGGCGGCGTTGAAGGGGCTCGCCATGCCGCGCAGGTAGATGCGGGCGATGCGCTCGGCCTCGGGATCGCCGCCGTTTTCCAGCGGGGCGTTCCAGCTCGAACGGTTCACGTAGCTGGTGGGGTGGACGAAGAAGACCGCGAAGGCGCGCGCAGGCTTGGGCGGGGCCGTGGGCGCCGCGGCGGCGGCGGCATAGGCGGGCTGCCAGCGGGCCGGATCGCTCACCCCGATGCCGGGGCGCGAATACCACAGCGCCGGATCTTCATAGGCATTGGCATCGAGCGGCTTGACCGGGGTGAAGGCCGCGGTGGGCACCATCGCGAGCCGCGTCAGCTCGGCCGGGAAGCGCGCGAGCAGGAAGGCGCCGACGATCACCAGAATGATGCAGAAGGCAAAGAAATAGAGGAACTTGCGGGCCATGGTCAGCGCAACGCCTTCAGCTCACTTGGCCGCCTGGCCTTCGGCGATCGCGGGCCGCAGGGTGGTCCACGCCCGGTCGCCGCGCAGGCTGGTCCACCAGCTCGCCGGGTTCCAGGTGGTCGAGCCGTCGAGGCTGAAGGTGATGAACTCCGCGCGCCCGCCGATATTGGCGAGCGGCACCGCGCCGCCCAGACCGCGCGGCAGCGGCGCGCGGCTGTCGGCGGAAAGGTCGCGGTTGTCGCCCATCACGAACACCGAGTCCGCGGGCACCTTGTAGGGCCCGAAATTGTCGAGATCCTGGTTGATGAAATCGATCGTCAGGAAGGTCGCGCCGTTGGGGAAGGTCTCGCGCCAGGTCGGCGGGGCGAAGTAGTCCTTGCCGTCAGGGCCGGTGCGGCGGAACTCCTCGAAATTGTCGAGGCAGGGGTGCAGGCCATTGTCGTCCTGGCACATCAATTCGGGCTCGAAGGGCAGGATGACCTCGGGCACGACCTCGCGCTTCACCGGCGTGCCGTTGAGGATGATCTGCCCGCCGCGCACCTCGATGGTGTCGCCCGGCAGCGCGACGACGCGCTTGATGTAGTCCTCGTCACGCTCGGGGTGGACGGGGATGACGATGTCGCCATATTCGGGGGTGGCGGGCCAGATGCGGGTGCTGGAGCGCGGGAGCAGGTGGAAGCTCGCTGAGGCCCAGGACCAGCCGTAAGGATACTTGCTCACCACCAGCCGGTCGCCCACCCACAGGCTCGGCATCATCGAGGTCGAGGGGATGTAGAAGGGCTTCGCCACGAGGCTGTGGAACGCCAGCACCGCGAGCAGCATCAGCGCAAGGCCGCGGATCTCGGCGAACCAGTTGATCTTTTCCGGGATTTCGCTGTCGGTCACTTGCGGGCTTTCGATAGTCGCCATGGGGAGAGGGGCCTAGGGCAAGGGGATGGCTTCGATGATCACGAAGGCCTGTGCCCAGGGGTGATCGTCGGTAAGGGTGAGGTGAATGCGCGCCTCATGCCCGTGCGGCGTCATTTCTTCAAGCCGCAAAGCCGCGCCCCCGGTGAGCGCGAGGGTCGGCGCGCCCGAAGGTGCATTCACTACACCAATGTCCTTCATGAACACGCCGCGCCGGAATCCGGTGCCGACGGCCTTGCTGAACGCCTCCTTCGCGGCGAAGCGCTTGGCGTAGGTTCCCGCGATGGTGAAGGGGCGGCGGCGGGCCTTGGCGATCTCGATGGGGGTGAAGACGCGGTTCTCGAACCGCTCGCCATAACGCGCGAGCGAGTTCGCGATCCGCTCGATGTTGCAGAGGTCGGAGCCCATGCCGATGATCATTTGAACGCCCTGATCACCACCGCCACCAACAGGCCGAGGGCGACCACGTGGAGCATGACCTGCGCCTTGAACAGCGGGTGGGCGAAGTCGCCCTTGGCGATGCGGATCGCGCCGACGAAGCCGAAGATCATCAGCGCGACCCAGCCGACCGCGAAAACCATCATCACCCTCTGGCTCAGTGCGAAACCAAGAAAGCCGATAGCGACGAGGAACAGCGCCGCCGCGCCGAAGGCCCAGCGCTTCTGTTCGCTAGTGAGGGCAGGGAGATCGGGTTCGGGCACCTTAGCGTGCCTCGTCCATCAGCTCGCGCATCCGGCGGATGGCGTTCTCGAGGCCGACGAAAACCGCCTCGCCGATCAGGTAGTGCCCGATGTTGAGTTCGGCGATCTGGGGGATGGCGGCGATGGGTTGCACGTTGTCGAAGGTGAGGCCGTGGCCCGCGTGCGGCTCGATCCCGTTCTTGGCGGCGAGCGCGGCCATGTCGGTGATGCGGCGCAGCTCGCGGGTCACGCGCTCGGCGTCGTTATCGAGGAAGGCGTGGGCATATTCGCCGGTGTGGAATTCGACCACCGGCGCGCCGAGGCGCAATGCGGCGTCCAGCTGCCGCTCCTCCGCTTCGATGAACAGCGAGACGCGGATGCCCGCGCTGCGCAGTTCCTCGACAATCGGAACCAGCGTGTTGTGCATGCCCGCCGCGTCGAGCCCGCCTTCGGTGGTGCGCTCCTCGCGCTTTTCGGGGACGATGCAGGCGGCGTGGGGCTTGTGGCGCAGGGCGATGTCCAGCATCTCGCGGGTCGCCGCCATTTCGAGGTTCAAAGGCAGGTTGGTCGCCGCCTGAATGCGCGCCAGATCCTCGTCGCGGATGTGGCGGCGGTCTTCGCGCAGGTGCGCAGTGATCCCGTCGCCGCCCACGCTTGCCACGATCTCCGCCGCGCGCACCGGATCGGGATGATCCCCCCCGCGCGCGTTGCGGATGGTGGCGACATGGTCGATGTTGACGCCGAGACGAAGGTGTTGGGGGTGGGTCAGGGTCATTCCTTCCGGCTACCGGGCTTCGTCACCTCTACGGCCGCCAGGCTCTCGGGGATGTCGCTTTCGTCATAGGTGGGAAAATCGATGGCGAGCAGCGGGTAGAAGGGCACGCCGAGATCGACCGAGCCGCAGGAACGGTCGATGATTGCGCATTCGGCGATCACCTCAGCCCCCTCGCGCGCGACCGCGGCGATGGCTTCGCGGCTGGAAAGGCCGGTGGTGACGACGTCCTCGACCATCAGCACCTTGGCGCCTTTCGCCAACGCGAAGCCGCGGCGCAGGTGGAAGGTGCCCTCGGGCCGCTCGAGGAACAGCGCGTCCTTGCCCAGCGCCCGGCCGACCTCGTGGCCGATGATGATGCCCCCCATCGCCGGGGAGACCACCACGTCGACAGCCTCGCGCACCTCGGCGGGGATGCCGGCGACCACGGCCTCGGCGATCCGCGCGGCGCGCGCCGGGTTCATCAGCACCCGCGCGCATTGCAGGTAATGGCCGCTGTGCCGCCCCGAGGAGAGCTTGAAATGGCCTTCCAGCAACGCCCCGGAGGCGCGGAACTCGGCCAGAACTTGCTCCTGATTCACATGCGAACTCCTCGAAAAGCTTAGGGAAAGGCACCAGCTTGCGCGCGCGGCACGGGCCCGTGCATAAATTTCTCCCTAGAAGCGCTTGAGGCCCTCGGCAAGCACGGCTAAGGGCGGGGTTGAAGCTGGCCTCAGGGCTGGCCAAAGGCCGTCCGCCGCGGATCTCGAGGGGGATATGCGCAAGGGCGGCATGGGATCAGATTCGAACCACTTGGACACATTCTCATGGGTCAGAGGCATACCCGTATGAAAAAGGCTATTCTGGCGGCACTCGCTGCCGGGCTGGCGGCGTTCGCGCCGCTCGCCGCCACGGCGCAGGACACCATTGCGCCCGGAGCGAACGCGTCCGAGGCGGGCGTCGTCGAGGGCGCGCAGACCGCGCCGGGGCCCGAGGCGCTGCCCGGCAACCTGACCCCCGCCGAAGCCGCTGCTGCCCCGGCGGGTGAGGGATCCTACACCCCGATGGCCCCGACCAAGGGCAAGGGCATGCCGACCTCCTACCAGGACGATGCTCTCGCTAGCATGACCTTTCAGGACCAGTATTCGGCGAGCGGCGATTATGCGCTGTGGATGCACGATGCGATCCTGCTGCCGGTTATCACCTTCATCAGCCTGCTGGTGCTCGGCCTCTTGCTCTACGTGGTGGTGCGCTTCAACCGCCGCGCCAATCCGGTCGCCTCCAGAACCACCCACAACACATTGATCGAGGTGATCTGGACGATCGTTCCGGTGATCATCCTCGTGGTCATCGCGGTCCCCTCGATCACCCTGCTGGCGCGCCAGTACGAGAGCCCGCCCGCCAATGCCGTCACCATCAAGGCGACCGGCTACCAGTGGTACTGGGGCTACACCTACCCCGATCACGGCGGCTTCGAAGTGGTCTCGAACATGCTCGACGAGGGCGAGGCGGTGCGGCGCGGCGAGCCCGGGCAGCTGGCGGTCGATAACCGCATGGTCGTTCCCGCAGGCGTTCCGCTGCGCATCCAGACCACCGGTTCGGACGTGATCCACGCCTTCGGCGTGCCGTCCTTGTGGTTCAAGATGGACGCGGTTCCGGGGCGCCTCAACGAGCGGATGCTGACCATCGAAGAGCCGGGCGTCTATTACGGCCAGTGCTTCGAGCTGTGCGGCGCGCGCCACGCCTACATGCCGATCGTCGTCGAGGCGCTGCCGCCGGCCGAGTTCGCCGCGTGGGTGCGTGCGCAGGGCGGTTCGATGCCGGGCGAGGAAGCGGCCGAGACCGCCCCCGCCGTGCGCCCCGCCGCCGAGGCCGTGGCAGCCCCGGCCGAGGCCGGTTCAACAAGACAACAGATTTGACGCGAAGAGAGCAGCTGACCATGGCAACCACCGCAGAAGGCTTCGACGCTCACGGAACTGGGCACGACGATCACGCGCACGGCGCGCATGACCACGCGGACCACAAGCCGGGCTTCTTCGCCCGCTGGTTCATGTCGACCAACCACAAGGACATCGGCACGATGTACCTGATCTTCGCGATCATCGCGGGGATCGTGGGCGGCGCCATCTCGGGCATCATGCGCGCCGAGCTCGCCGAGCCGGGCATCCAGTATCTCCAGTGGTGGGCCCAGTTCATGGGCGGGGGCAACGACCTCAACACCGCGCTCCACATGTGGAACGTGTTCATCACCGCCCACGGCCTCATCATGGTGTTCTTCATGGTGATGCCGGCGATGATCGGCGGCTTCGGCAACTGGTTCGTGCCGCTGATGATCGGCGCGCCGGACATGGCCTTCCCGCGCATGAACAATGTCAGCTTCTGGCTGACCGTTGCGGGCTTCTTCAGCCTGCTGTTCTCGCTGTTCGTCCCCGGCGGCTCGGGTCCGGGTGCGGGGACCGGCTGGACGGTCTACGCCCCGCTCTCGACCAGCGGCTCGGTCGGCCCGGCGGTCGACTTCGCTATCTTCTCGCTGCACCTTGCGGGCGCAGGCTCGATCCTGGGCGCGACCAACTTCATCACCACCATCTTCAACATGCGCGCGCCGGGCATGACCCTGCACAAGATGCCGCTGTTCGTGTGGTCGGTGCTGGTCACCGCCTTCCTGCTGCTGCTGGCGCTGCCCGTCCTTGCGGCCGCCATCACCATGCTGCTGACCGACCGCAACTTCGGCACGACCTTCTTCAATCCGGCCGGCGGCGGTGATCCGGTGCTCTACCAGCACCTGTTCTGGTTCTTCGGCCACCCGGAAGTCTACATCATGATCCTGCCGGGCTTCGGCATGATCTCGCAGATCGTCGCCACCTTCTCGAAGAAGCCGGTGTTCGGCTATCTCGGCATGGCCTACGCGATGGTCGCGATCGGCGTGGTCGGCTTCATCGTCTGGGCGCACCACATGTACACCGTGGGCCTCGACGTGAACACCAAGATGTACTTCACCGCCGCCACCATGGTGATCGCGGTGCCGACCGGCGTGAAGATCTTCAGCTGGATCGCGACGATGTGGGGCGGCAGCCTCAACTTCAAGTCGCCGATGGTCTGGTCGCTGGGCTTCATCTTCCTGTTCACCGTCGGCGGCGTGACCGGCGTGGTGCTCGCCAATGGCGGGATCGACGACAACCTCCACGACACCTACTACGTCGTCGCGCACTTCCACTACGTGCTGTCGATGGGTGCGGTGTTCTCGATGTTCGCCGGGTTCTACTACTGGTTCCCGAAGATGAGCGGGCGGATGCACTCCGAGCTCCTGTCGCACCTCCACTTCTGGGTGTTCTTCGTGGGCGTGAACGTGATCTTCTTCCCGCAGCATTTCCTGGGGATGCAGGGCATGCCGCGCCGCTACCCCGATTACCCGGAGGCCTTCACCTTCTGGCACGAGATCAGCACCCTCGGGTACTGGATCATGGCCGGGTCGATGATCTTCTTCTTCGTCAACATCCTCTACGCGCTGGTCGCGGGGAAGAAGGCCGAGGCGAACCCGTGGGGCGAAGGCGCGACGACGCTCGAGTGGACCCTGCCGAGCCCGCCGCCCTACCACCAGTTCGAGACCCTGCCCGTCATCACCGACGCGCACGACTACCACGATCACCGTCCCGCGACCGCATAAGGTGCGGGTGATCGGCTCCCTCGCCGGAGCGCAATGAACGAGGGGGAGCGCGGGCCTTGGCCTCGCGCTCCTTCGCATGGAACCACTTGGAACAATGGCCAGCACCGCACCCCAGACTGCCAGCCTGATGCCCGCCGAGTGGCGCGATTTCCTCGCGCTCACCAAGCCGCGGGTGATGACGCTGGTGATCTTCACCGCGATCTGCGGCATGCTGGCGGCGCCGGGTTCCATCCACCCCGTGATCGCCTTCACCGCGATCCTCGCCATCGCGATGGGCGCGGGCGGATCGGCGGTGCTCAACATGTGGTGGGAAGCCGACATCGACGCCGGCATGAAGCGCACCATGAACCGTCCGCTTCCAGGCGGGCGGATGCGGCGTGAGGATGCCCGCGATTTCGGGATCTTCCTGTCGGGCGTGTCGATCGTGCTGATGGGCCTTGCGGTGGGCTGGCTTGCCGCATCGCTCCTCTTCGGCGCGATCATCTACTACGCCGTGATCTACACCATGTGGCTGAAGCCGCGCACCCCGCAGAACATCGTCATCGGCGGCGGCGCAGGCGCCTTTCCGCCGCTGATCGGCTGGGTGGCGGTCACGGGCGACATCACCGCGATGCCGCTCCTCCTGTTCGCGATCATCTTCTTCTGGACGCCGCCGCATTTCTGGGCGCTCGCGCTGTTCGTGCAGACCGATTACGCCAAGGTCGGCATTCCCATGCTCCCCGTTGTCGCGGGCGAGCGCGCGACCCGCAACCAGATCATGGGCTACACCCTGTTGCTCGCGCCGATCGCCATCGCCCCTTGGGCCATCGGCGGGACGAGCTGGATCTACGGCTCGGTCGCGGTGGTGCTCTCTGCGCTGTTCGTCGCGCTCGCGATGCCGGTCTTCACCCGCATGCGCGCAGAGACCGACGCGATGACGCCGGAAAAGACCCTGTTCAAGTTCTCGATCGTCTACCTCTTCGTGCTGTTCGCCGCGCTCGTGGCCGACCGCGTGGCGGCCTATCAGGGGTGGATCGCATGACCCCCGAAGAGGAGAAGGAATTCCTCCGCCGCCGGAAGGCGCGCAATCTGGTCGTCGCGGGGACGCTCCTGTTCTTCGTGGTGCTGTTCTACGCCATCACGATGGTGCGGATCGGAGGGCAGGGCTGATGGCGAGCGCTGCGCCCGCAACGCCGTCGCCCGCGCGCAGCAACCTGCGCACGGGCGCGCTCGCCTTTGCCGGGGCGCTGGCGATGCTCGGGCTCGGCTATGCCTCGGTGCCGCTCTACCGCCTGTTCTGCCAGGTCACCGGCTTCGGCGGGACGACCATGGTCGCCTCCGAGAGCGAGGCCGCCGCCGCCGCGCGAGCCGCGACGGGCCAGACAATCTCGATCCGCTTCGATGCCTCGGCCGCGATGGGCATGCCCTGGACCTTCCACCCCTCGCAGGCCACCGACACCGTCACCATCGGCGAGCGCGATATCGCCACCTATGTCGCGCGCAACGACTCCGAGCAGACCATCACCGGGGTCGCCACTTTCAATGTCGAGCCCGAGCAGGCCGGCAAGTATTTCAACAAGATCCAGTGCTTCTGCTTCACCGAGCAGACGCTCGCACCCGGGCAGGAAGTGACCATGCCCGTGCTCTACTTCGTCGATCCGGCGATGCTCGAGGACCCCAACATGAAGGGTGTCGAGCAGATCACGCTGAGCTATACCTTCCACCGCGCCGAGGCGCCGCAGGATGCGGCCCCCCGGAGCACGAATTGATCCGCTGAACCAAGGGACGGGAACCTTACACATGGCTGGCAAGGCAAACCACGATTACCACATCCTCGAACCCGATATCTGGCCGCTCGTCGGCTCGATCGCGGCGCTGACCTTCACCAGCGGCATGGTGCTGAGCTTCCACCCCGACCTGTTCGGGCAGTCGGGGCAGATCGTGCTCGGCCTCGGGCTTGCGGGGCTGATCGCGACCTTCTTCATGTGGTTCCGCAACATCGTGATCGAAGCCCAGCGCGGCGATCACACCCCGGTGGTGCAGCTCCACCTGCGCTACGGGATGATCCTGTTCATCGCGTCCGAAGTGATGTTCTTCGTCGGCTGGTTCTGGAGCTTCTTCGATTTCGCGCTGTTCCCGACCGCGCTCGAATATGACCACGCCACCGGCGCCACCACCAGCCTGTTCGGCACCGAGGGCGCGGTTGCGGCCTTCATCCCCGAAGGCATGGAAGTGCTCGATCCCTTCGCGCTGCCGCTGCTCAACACGCTGATCCTGCTGTGCTCGGGCACCACGGTGACCTGGGCGCACCACGCGCTGATCCATGGCGACCGCGATGGCCTCAAGCAGGGCCTGTGGGCGACGGTGGCGCTCGGCGTGCTGTTCAGCGCGATCCAGGCCTACGAATATTCGGCCGCGCCCTTCGGCTTCGGCGGGAACACCTATTCCTCGGCCTTCTACATGGCGACCGGGTTCCACGGCTTCCACGTGCTGATCGGGACGATCTTCCTCGCCGTGTGCCTCTACCGCGCCTATCTCGGCCACTTCACCCCGCGCCAGCACTTCGGCTTCGAAGCGGCGGCGTGGTACTGGCACTTCGTCGACGTGGTGTGGCTGTTCCTGTTCGTCGCCATCTACGTCTGGGGCGGCTGGGGCGCCGAATACCACTGATGACCGCGGGGCCTTCCGGTCCTGAGGAAAACAAGGGGCAGCCGGGACTCGTCTCGGCTGCCCTTTCCGGTTTGTGCCCCCGCTGCGGCGCGAGGACGCTGTTCGAGGGGCCGGCGCAGCTCGCGGAGACGTGTTCCGTCTGCGGGCTCGACATCCTGAGCCTCGAGCGGGGCGGGCGCTTCGTCGGCATCCTCACCATGCTGCTGGCGCTGGTGCTGATCCTCGCCGCGCTCACCACCGACGAATGGCTGCGCCCGCCGCTGTGGGCGACCTTCTTGTTCTGGGGGCCGGTGACGGTGGGGAGCGTCGTCTTCGCCCTGCGGTTCTGGAAGACCATGTGGGTCTATCACCAATACGAGGAGAGCCAGCAGCCATGACCGCCCGGCGCGTGCCCATTTTCTCGACCATCGTGGTGATCGCGGCCGTGCTCACTATGGTGGGGCTCGGCATCTGGCAGCTCCAGCGCAAGGGGGAGAAGGAGGCGCTGATCGCGCGTTATGAAGCGGCGCAGGCACAAAGGGGGTTTCAGTTCATTGAGCCTTCCGCCCCAGAAGCGGCTTACACCAAGACAATCGAGTACTGCGCCGATCCGGCCAAACACACGGTTGTCGCTGGTCGCAACGCCAAGGGGCAGAGCGGCTGGATCCATGTCGTGCGCTGCCAGATCAGCGGGCCGGAGCCGAGGTCTAAGGCTTCCGCCAAAGAGTTCCTTGAATTGTTCGCGCATCATTCGGGTAAGGCGGAAACCGTGACCGATGCCGAGGTCGCCAAACTGCTCGACGACCTCAAAGATGCGCCCGATGTGCAGCAGGACTTCATCCAATATGGCGATGTAGTTCTTGGTTGGTCGCAATCGTCCGATCCGTTGGCGTGGAGCGGGGGCTGGGTAGCGGGCACCGTTGTCCCGACCGGCGAACTTGGTTTCAGGATCGTCGCCGACCCGCCGCTCGCGGGGCTCGAGGCGAATGCCAAGCCCGATCCGGGTGACCTGCCCAATAACCACCTCGCCTATGCCGGGCAGTGGTTCTTCTTCGCGCTGACGGCGCTCGGCATCTACGCGCTGGCATTGCGCCGCCGCCGGGGCTAGGCGCTGGTTCCCATGCAATACGTCTCGACACGCGGGAGCGCACCGACGCTCGATTTCGAAGGGGTGACGTTGGCGGGCCTCGCCAGCGACGGGGGGCTGTATGTGCCCGCCGAATGGCCGCGCTTCACCGCCGACGATATCCGCGCCCTTCGCGGCCTCGCCTATCCCGATCTTGCCGCGCGGATCATGGCGCCCTTCGTCGCGGGCAGCCTGACCGACGAGGAACTCGCCGCGATTTGCCACAAGGTCTATGGCGAATTCGGCCACGCCGCCGTCACACCGCTGGTGCAGCTCGACGCGCAGCATTGGCTGCTCGAGCTGTTCCACGGGCCCACGCTCGCCTTCAAGGACGTGGCGCTGCAACTGCTCGGCCGCTTGTTCGAGACCTTCCTCGAACGCCGGGGCGAGCGGCTGACCATTGTCGGCGCGACCAGCGGGGATACCGGCTCGGCAGCGATCCAGGCGGTCGCGGGGCTCGAGCGGGTCGAGATCTTCATGCTCCACCCGCGCGGCCGGGTCAGCGACGTGCAGCGCCGCCAGATGACCACGGTGCGCGCGCCCAATGTCCACAACCTCGCCATCGAAGGCAGCTTCGACGATGCGCAGGCCCACGTGAAGCGGATGTTCACCGATGGGGACGTGACGGGCGTGCTCAACCTCGGCGCGGTCAATTCGATCAACTGGGCGCGGCTGATGGCGCAGGTGGTCTATTACTTCGCCAGCGCGCTCCAGCTGGGCGCGCCCGAGCGGACAGTGGCCTACTCGGTGCCGACCGGCAATTTCGGCGATGTGTTCGCAGGCTATGTCGCGGCGAAGATGGGCCTGCCGATCGAACGCCTGATCGTCGCCACCAACATCAACGACATCCTCCACCGAGCGCTGTCGGCGGGGGACTATTCTGCCGGAGGCGTGACCCCCACCATCACCCCCTCGATGGACATCCAGGTCTCCTCCAATTTCGAGCGGCTGCTGTTCGACGCCGGCGGGCGCGATGGCGCCGCAATGGCCGAGCAGATGCGCGCCTTTGAAGCCTCCAAGGCCATGCGGCTCACCAACGCGCAGGCACAAGGGGCCTCGGCGCTGTTCACCAGCGCCCGCGCCGACCAGACCGAGACCGCGCGCGCCCTGCAATGGGCCTACCGCGCGGCCGGACAGGTGATCGACCCGCACACCGGCGTGGGCCTGCACGCCGCGCGCGCGCTCGCCGAAAACGGCACTGTGCCCGCCAGCGTCCCGGTCGTCACCCTCGCCACCGCGCACCCCGCCAAGTTCCCCGATGCGGTCGAGCGTGCGGTCGGCGTGCGCCCGGCGCTCCCGGCGCGCGTCGGCGACCTGTTCGGGCGCGAGGAAAGCGTCGTCGAGATCGCCGGCGATTACGCCGCCACCCGCGACTACGTGCTCGGCCACGCCGGGCAGGCCTGATGGCGCGCCTCGTCCAGCAGCCGCTGGTGATGGTGTGCGAGGGGTGGGATTCCTACCGCCTGCTCGACAGCGGGGCGGGGCGCAAGTGGGAGAGCTTCGGCCCCCATTCCTTCATCCGCCCCGAGCCGCAGGCGCTGTGGCAGCCGCGAATTCCCGATTGGCATGCCGACGGCGAGTTCATCCCCGGCTCCGACGAGGACGGCGGGGGGCGCTGGCAGTTCACCGGGCGCCTCCCGGACGAGGGCTGGGAGCTCGCCTGGAGCGAGATCCGCTTCACCGCGCGCCCCACCCCCTTCCGCCACCTGCAATTCTTCCCCGACATGGCCCCGGTGTGGGACTGGATGCGGGAGCAGCTTCGTCCTCCCCGGAACGCGGAGGGGGACCATTCAAGGCCTTGGCCGCAGGATGGTGGAGGGGCAGGTGCGGCTTTCGAAACCCTCAACCTGTTCGGCTACACCGGCCTCGGCACGCTGGCACTGTCGCGGCACGGCAAGGTCACGCATGTCGATGCCTCGAAGAAGTCGGTCGCCCAGGCGCGCGAGAATGCGCACGCTTCCGGCATGGCGGAGCGCCCGATCCGCTGGCTGACCGACGATGCCGCCAAGTTCACCGCCCGCGAGGTGCGGCGGGGGCGGCGCTATGACGGGATCATCCTCGATCCCCCCAAATTCGGCCGCGGGCCCGAGGGCGAGGTGTGGCGGCTGGAGGAGCACCTTCCCGGCCTCGTCGCCGATTGCTCCCGCCTGCTCGACAGCGAGAGCCGCTTCCTGTTCCTCACCGTCTATGCCGTGCGCATGAGCAGCCTCGCGATTGCCGGGCTCTTGGAAGAGGCGCTTGGGCACCTGCCGGGTAGAATCGAGCACGGCGATCTCGCGGTGCGCGAGGAAGGCGGCCGTCTTCTTCCGACGGCAATCTTCGCGCGGTGGAGCAATCCCGTCTAAGGGCCCGGCATGAGTGATTCGCTTACCCTCGAAGTCAACGATCTCGTCGTCGATGTCCTGACCGGCATCTATTCCGAGGAGACCGGCAAGCCGCAGCCGCTGCGCATTTCGATCGCGGCGCGCTATGCCGTGGCCGATCGGTATCATCCCGACACGCCGCTCGAGGCGTCCAAGAACTACATGGACCTGAAGTTCGCCGCCTCGGAAGGCCTGCCCGCGGGCGTCCACTTCAAGCTGATCGAGGCGGTCGCCGATCACATCTGCGAGACGCTGTTCGTGGGCGATGCCAAGGTCGAGGCGGTGACGGTCAAGATCGTCAAGCTCGCCATAGCCGAGGCGAACGAGCAGATCGGCATCACCCTCCACCGCCAGCGCCGCGCGGCCCACGGGGGCTGAGCGGGTGCAGCGGCAGCTCGAGATCGGCCTGCTGCCAGACCTTGCGCTCGACGCGCAGACCGCCGTCATCGCGCTCCACCTCGAAGCTGCGCGCGCGCTGCTCGCCGACCCGCAGACCACCGCGCTCGCCATCCTTCTCCCGCCGGCCGCGCACGATCACCGCGACTGGCGCCTCGCACTCGCCCGCGATCTCGCGCGCGAGGCGGCACCGAAGCGTGTGAATATTGTCTCGGGCCGCTCCGGCGAGGCGCGCAATGCTGTCTTGCGATTTTTGGCAGATGCGCCCGGGGTGACAGGGCAGTATCTGGTGTGCCATGATTGACCCCGTGTCGCATCCCGAGCCCCGCCAGCCTGATCTGATCCGCGTCGGCGGAGCTTCGCGTCCGCTGGTCGACGGCTTCATGCGCCGCATCACCTATCTGCGCCTCTCGGTCACCGACCGCTGCGACCTCAGGTGCTCCTACTGCATGCCCGAGCGCATGACCTTCCTGCCCAAGAAGGAGGTGCTCAGCCTCGAGGAGCTGTATGATCTCGCCACCGGCTTCGTCGCGCGCGGGGTCACCAAGATCCGCATCACCGGGGGCGAGCCGCTGGTGCGGCGCGACATCATCGACCTGTTCACCGCGCTCGGGCGCCGCATCGGCCACGACCTCGAAGAGCTGACGCTCACCACCAACGGCACCCAGCTTGCGGGCCATGCCGAGGCGCTGGCCAAGGCGGGGGTCAGGCGCGTCAATGTCTCGCTCGACACGCTCGACCGCGCCAGGTTCGCCGAGCTGACGCGGCGCGACAGCTTGGGCGCCGTGCTCGAAGGCATCGCCGCGGCCAAGGCGGCAGGGCTCAAGGTCAAGCTCAACGCCGTGGCGCTCAAGGGCGTCAACGAGGACGAGCTCGCCGACCTCATCGCCTGGGGCCACGCCGAGGGCCACGACGTCACCCTGATCGAGGTCATGCCGCTCGGCGATGTCGAGGAGGAGCGGCTCGACCAGTATCTCCCGCTCGACACAGTCCGCGCCCGGCTGGCGGAGCGCTGGACGCTCACCGACAGCGACCACAGGACCGGCGGGCCTTCGCGCTATGTCGACATCGCCGAGACCGGCGGCAGATTGGGCTTCATCACCCCGCACACCGGCAACTTCTGCGCGGGGTGCAACCGGCTGCGCGTCACTGCTACCGGCCAGCTCTACCCCTGCCTCGGCGGCGGGGAGCGGGTCGACCTGCGCGCCGCGCTGCGCTCCGACGCGCCCGAGGAGGCCCTCGCCGCCGCGCTCGACGAGGCGCTGCGGATCAAGCCCGAGAAGCACCACTTCCGCATGGACCGGCGCGGCGCGGCCCCGGCGCTGGCGCGGCACATGTCGATGACGGGGGGCTGAGCGCTTGGCGACCGTCGTTCCCCTCGGCAAGCTTGCTGACCTTGCCGGTGCCCCCAAGCTGGCACTGCCGCTGCCGCTGATGGCGGAGCTCGACTGGGAGGGCCTGAAGGCCGCGCTCCCGCCGCTGCTGGCCGAGGCGCTCGAGGATCCCAAGGTCCGCATCGCGGTCAACGGCGCGCTGCTGCCGAACAAGACCAGGCTGCAGGCCAATGCGGGCGACGAGATCGCGCTGCTCCCTCCGGTGTCGGGGGGCTGATGCGCGATATCCGCCTGCTCGACCGGATGTTCATCCCGGGCACCCTGATCGGCCCCTTCACCAATGCCAACCCCGGCCTCGGGGGCGTGTGCACCTTCGTGGGCGAGGTGCGCAGCGATCAGGGCGTGGAGGCGCTGGAGCTCACCCATTACGAGCCGCTCACGCTGCCCGGAATGCATCAGCTCGCCGACCGCGCCTTCGCCCGCTTCACCCTCATGGGCCTGCTCATGGTCCACCGGGTCGGGCTGATGCGCCCGGGCGAGCCCATCGTCTGCGTCTCGGCCGCCGCGCTCCACCGCCGTGATGCGATCGACGCGGTCGATTTCTGCATGGACCACTTGAAGAGCGCCGCGTGGTTCTGGAAGCGCGAGCTGAGGGACGGCGCATGGCACTGGATCGAGCCGCGCGAACAGGATCATGCCGATCTCGCCCGCTGGCAGGCGTGATTTGATTCCCGTCAAAGCAGGGGCGCGCGGCCCAGCATAAATCCTTTCCGACAACGGAAAAGGATCACCCCATGAGCCACATCGTCCACGATCTCATCGCCAGCGGCGACGCGCGAGTTGTCGAAGCGCCCGAAGCCGCGCCCCGCCACCAGGTCGAGATCGACCGCAATTTCGGTCTCCCGACCGCGCTCTACGGCGCGACCGTGGCGGGCTATCTCGGCTTTCTGCTGGTGGTCGGCAGCGCCTTTGCCAGTCCGGTGCTGGCGATCCCGATGGCAATCTTCGTCGTCTTCATCGTCGCCGGCTTCGGCGTCCCCGCGCTGTGGACGCGCCTCGCCGGCAATACCTCCGCGCCGCAGACCCTCGGCGAGTTCGAGGCCAAGGGCATCCAGACCCACACCGGACGGCTTGCCGCCACGGACGCGAGCATCCAGGTGCTGATCCTGCCGGTGCTGCTGGTGGTCTGGGGCCTCGCGGTGGCGGTGATCGCGGCGGTGGTGCGCTGACCCGACAAGTCCCCCCTCGGGGCGGCGGCACCTCTCTCCCCCCGCCGCCTCGAATCCTTGTGCTTTCGGTCGCGCTGACGCGCGACGCAGACCCCCCGCCCCGCCTCCCCACCCGGCCACCATACCGTAAGGGTATTCTTGGTGGCCGGGTGGGGAGGCGGGGCGGGAGGTCTGCGCCACCAAAGGTGGCCGTCAAACAAAGACTCTCCCTTTTCCTTGCCGTTTGGCGGCGTTTCGCTTATCTGCGCTCGCAAGGCGGCCGCTCCGAAAGGGGCGGCCCTTTCATTTTCAACGGAGATTCCCCCATGGCGACCAAGGATCAGCCCAAGCCGCTGATGCCGCATGCCACCGCGACCTGGCTGGTGGACAACACCGCGCTCAGCTTCGAGCAGATCGCCGAGTTCTGCGGGCTTCACATCCTCGAGGTGCAGGCGATGGCCGATGACCTCGCGGGCAGCAAGTACACCGGGCGCGATCCCGTGCACTCGGGCGAACTCACCCAGGCCGAGATCGAGAAGGGGCAGGCCGATCCCGCCTACTCGCTCAGGATGCACAAGGCCCCGGTCGAGGTGACCCGCACCAAGGGCCCGCGCTACACCCCGGTCTCGAAGCGCCAGGACAAGCCCGACGGCATCGCCTGGATCCTGCGCAACCACCCCGAGGTGTCGGACGCGCAGATCTCCAAGCTGATCGGCACCACCCGCAACACCATCGGCGCGATCCGCGACCGTTCGCACTGGAACATCCAGAACATCCAGCCCAAGGATCCGGTGACGCTCGGCCTGTGCTCGCAGCGCGAGCTCGACGCGATGGTCGCCAAGGCCGCCAAGCGCGCCGGGATCACCGAGGACGCGGATGCTCCGGTCAGGGCCGAGCGCAACGACCGCGAGAAGCTGATCGAGGAGCTGCGCGCCGAGCGCGACGCCCAGACCAAGGCCGCAGCCCAGGCCGCGCAGGAAGCCGAGGCCGAAGCCTGGCTCGCCCGCAAGCGCGAAGCCGAGGCCGAGGAGCAGAAGATCGACCCCGAGAGCGGGTTTATCTGAGAGGCTAGCCCTCAGCATCGATAGAACGTCACCCCGTGCTTGACACGGGGCCAGGCTTCTTCCTCCAGCGCCATCGTATGTCGCGAAGAAAGCCGAGCCCCGTGTCAAGCACGGGGTGACGACATTTTGCGGTATCGCAAGGAAGTTCCCGCAGTTTCGCTTGTGCGCCATGCCATTGTGCGCCAGAATTACTGACATGACTGTCAGTATCGCCCCCGCACCGGCCGCCTATCATCACCCCGTCCCGCTCGCGACGACTTTCGCCCCGGCGAGCCTGTCCGCGCTGCTCGAACGGACGGTGCAGATGAACCCGCACGCGCCGTTCCTGCATTTCCTCGGGCGCACCTACAGCTACGCCCAGATCCACAAGCAGGCCCGCGCCTTTGCTGCCGGGCTTCAGGCGCTGGGCATCGCCAAGGGCGACCGGGTCGGCCTGTTCCTCCCCAACGTCCCGATCTACGCTGCCGCCTATTACGGCGCGATGATGGCGGGCGCGGTGGTGGTGAACTTCTCGCCGCTCTATTCGGTCGAGGAGCTGAGCTGGCAGGTGGGCGACAGCGGCACCAAGGTGCTGGTGACGGTCGACGTGCCCGAACTCTACAAGACCGCCAGCAAGGTGCTGGGGGGCTCTGCGCTCGAGACGCTGGTGGTGGGCAGCCTTGCCGACATGCTGCCGTGGTACAAGGGGATCGCGCTCAAGCTGCTGAAGCGCGATCAGATTGCCGATGTCGCCTATGGCGCGGCGATCAGGAGCTGGGGCGAGATGACCCCCGGCACCGCGCCGGCGCCAGTCGAGGTCACCCCCGCAGATCTCGCCCTCCTCCAATATACCGGCGGCACCACCGGGCGCCCCAAGGGGGCGATGCTGGGGCATGACCAGCTCTCGGTGAACGCCCAGCAGGTCGCCGCGCTCAATCCCTTCGGCAACCCCACGGCCGAGGTGTTCATGGGCGCGCTGCCCTTCTTCCATGTCTTCGCCAACACCGCGCTGCTCAACCACGCGATGGTGACCGGCGCGTCGATCGCGATGGTGCCGCGGTTCGAGACCAAGCAGGTGCTCGAGACGATCCAGCGCTACCGCTGCACCGGCTTTCCGGGCGTGCCGACGATGTTCCAGGCGATCCTCGATCACCCGGACCTGCCCAAGACCGATCTCTCCAGCCTCAAGGTCTGCATTTCGGGCGGCGCGCCGATGCCGGGGCCGGTGCACGAGAAATTCGAGGCGGTGACGGGGGTGCGCATCTGCGAGGGGTACGGCCTCACCGAGAGCGCGGGGGTGGTCTCGGCCAATCCCTATGACGGCACCCGCAAGCGCGGCACCATCGGCCAGCTGGTGCCGGGAACAGGGATCGCCCTGCTCGACAAGGAAGACCCGACGAAGCTCGCGCCCGAGGGCGAACCCGGCGAGCTTGCGGTGCACGGCCCGCAGGTGATGCGGGGCTACTGGAACCGCCCGGAAGCCGATGCCGACTGCTTCGTCACCATCGAAGGCAAGCGCTACCTGCGCACCGGCGATGTCGCGCGGGTGGATGCGGAAGGATTCCTCGAGATCGTCGACCGCATCAAGGACATGATCGCGGTAGGCGGGTTCAAGGTGTTCCCGAGCGTGGTCGAGGACGTGATCCTCGAACATCCCGCGGTAAAGGAGGCGCTGGTGATCGGCGTTCCCGAGGAATATCGCGGCGAGGTGCCGCGCGCCTATGTCACCCTCAACGAAGGCGCCACCGCGACCGGCGAGGAGCTGGCCGGTTGGCTCAACGCGAAGATCGGCAAGCACGAGCGGGTCGACATGGTGGTGGTGCGCGAAAGCCTGCCCAAGACGATGATCGGCAAGCTGGATCGCAAGACGCTGCGGGCCGAGGTGCTCTGACAGGCGCGGCGGTTCGCCAAATGTTTCACGTGAAACATCGCCGCCGCGCGCCGAACGGCCGCAACAACCTCGCCATTGCATGGCTATGACCGCGTTACTGCATGGCTACGCCGCCACAGGCTTGGCACAGGAACGGGCGCAGGCTCTATGGCCCCCTCTCTCGCGGGAAAGCCAAGCTGGCGCGCCGCGCCAATGGGTTGAAGACGGGTGCTCCACGCCCGCTGATATCGAACCCCCACCCCCAGCCCCTACCCAAGGGGAGGGGAGAAATCGGGTCTACTCCGCCGCTTCGATCTGCACGGGGGCGCTCGGCACGGCCTTGACCGCCTGCCGCGCATTGGGGGCAAACCGCCCGTCGACCTCGGCACCCTGTTCGATGGTGAGCGCATCGTAATGCACATCGCCCTCGATCCGGGCGGTCTTGAGGATCACCAGCTCCTTGGCAGTGATCGAACCCGTCACCTTGCCGGCGAGCCGCGCGCTGTCGGCCACCACCGCGCCGCCGATCGCGCTCTTCTCGCCCTGCACCAGCGAGGCGCAGGTGATGTCGCCATCGATCCGGCCGTCGATGTGCAGGTCGGCCGTCGCCGAGATGTTGCCGGTGATGGTCACATCCGCGCCGATCACCGAGAAGGTCGAGCCAGAGGCCATCATGCTGCTCCTGTTAGCGGACCGCGACGGGGCGGCGGGCAGGGGAACCGGATCCGGCTGCGCGGACTTCCTTGAGAACATCGGGGGCGGCCTCCAGAAACGGGCGCGGATTGACCGCGCGGTCATTGATGCGGACTTCGAAGTGCAGGTGCGGCCCCGTCGAGCGCCCGGTCGAGCCGAGCCCGGCGATGGTCGTGCCCGCAGCGACCTGCTGGCCCACCTTGACATCGAAGCGCGAAAGGTGCGCGTAACGGGTCAACATTCCGTTGCCGTGGGTGATCTCGACGACATTGCCATAGCCCGACTTCTGCCCGACGAAGGTCACGCGGCCATCGGCGGCGGCAAACACCGGCGAGCCCATCGGGCCCTTGAAGTCGATCCCGGCATGCATCGCCGCGCTGCCGTTGAAGGGATCGCGGCGGAAGCCGAAGCCCGAGGTGATGCTCTCGACGCTCGCGGGAACCACCTGCGGGATGCCGTCGAGCGCGCGCTCGAGCACCGCCATGCGCGCGAGGCTGAGGCCCAGCCGCTCGAAGCGCGGGTCGATATCCTCGCTGCCGCCGAGCAGCGCCTCGAAGGGGCCGCCCATCGCCTGCTGCGTCTCGCGGGTCATGAGCCGGGGATCGAGATTGAGCTTGCGCATCGCCATTTCGGCACGGCGCGCGCGGGCATCGGCGAAGCGGGTGAGCCGCTCGGCAAAGGCGAGCTGCCGCGCCTCGATCTCGGCGAGGCCCTTGGCCTGCGGGATCAGTGCGCTGACCTTCCTGACCGTCTCGCCCGCCTCGCGGGTCGAATCGGTGATCGTCCCGCTCGCCGCGCCTTCGCGGACCATGTCCTCGGGCAGCATGCGCGCCATCTCGTCGAGGAAGTCCTGACGCTCCTTGAGGTCATCGACCACCTTGTCGAGATTGCCGCCATATTCCTTGATCCGCTCGCCCGCCTTGGCGACCCGGGCCTTCTCGTCGGCGAAGGAGGCAAGGTCGGCCTCGGCGCGGTACTGGCCCCAGGCCATCACGGCGAGCGCGACCAGCCACAGGAAGGCGACCGCGACGACGCCCGCGGCAACGCGCATCTGGAGCTGCGAGGAGAGCTTGATGAAGCGCACCTGTCCGTCGGCGCGCATGAAGAACTCGCGGTCGGGGAACCATTGCCGCAGCCGGTCGCCCCACGCATGTGCGGTATCTCTGATTGACAAAATCGCGGCCCCGGAATGTTTTTGTTGTGCCCGGGCTGCGGCGCTATCAGCGCGGCCTCCTATGGTCGAATCCTATATTGCTCTCCTAGGTGAGCCGATGCGGATTCGCGGCGAATCGATCATCGTTTGCAGGACGTTCCGCCGGCTCGTCGCACGGCTTGCGCAAATCCCGCTTTCCCGGGCAGCGAATCGGCACTTTGCGGGCGGGCCTGACAGGCGGGGCGCAGGGTGCTAGAGGCGGATATATGACCAAGTTGACCGCCGTCCTTCCGTCTGCCGAGGCCGCCGATCCCGCCGCGCTGGTGAGCGCGCTTGCACGCGAGGCACGCGCCGCGCAGCGCCAGCTGGCCGCGCTGCCGAGCGAAGCGCGCGCCGCCGCGCTGCGCCGCGCCGCCGAGGCGCTGCGGGCTGCCGCGCCGCAGGTGCTGGCGGCCAATGCCGAGGACCTCGCCGCGGGCAAGGCGCGCGGGCTTTCGGGCGCGATGCTCGACCGGCTGATGCTCGACAAGGCGCGGCTCGCGGGTGTCGCCGATGCGGTCGCGGCGGTCGCCGATCTGCCCGATCCGGTGGGCGAGGTGTTCGATGCCTACGCCCAGCCCAACGGCCTCCATTTCCAGCGCATCCGCGTGCCCATCGGCACCATCGGGATCATCTACGAAAGCCGCCCGAACGTCACCGCCGATGCCGCCGCGCTGTGCGTCCGCGCGGGCAATGCGGCGATCCTGCGCGGGGGGAGCGAGGCGGTGCATTCCAACCGCGCGATCCACGCCGCGCTGGTGGAGGGCCTCGTGGCGGGCGGCGTGCCTGCCGCGGCGGTGCAGCTCATCCCCTCGCAGGACCGTGCCTGCGTCGGCGCGATGCTGCGAGCGAGCGGGCTTATCGACATGATCGTTCCGCGCGGCGGCAGGAGCCTGGTGGAGCGGGTGCAGGGCGAGGCGCGGGTGCCGGTGCTCGCCCATCTCGACGGGATCTGCCACACCTACGTCCACGCCGCCGCCGACCCCGCCATGGCCGAGGCCATCGCCCTCAACGCCAAGCTGCGGCGCACCGGCATTTGCGGGTCGATGGAAACGCTGCTGATCGATGCCGCCTATCCCGCCCCCGCGCCGCTCGTCGCCGCGCTGATCGCGGCCGGGTGCGAGGTGCGCGGCGATCCGCGCATCGCCGCGCTCGATCCGCGCGTCATCCCGGCGAGCGCCGAGGATTGGGACACCGAATATCTCGACGCGATCCTGTCGGTGGCGATGGTCGACGGGCTCGACGAAGCCCTTGCCCACATCGCGCGGCACTCCTCCGATCATACCGACGCGATCGTGACCGCCGACGAGGCGGTCGCGGAGCGCTTCCTCAACGAAGTCGACAGCGCGATCGTGATTCACAACGCCTCCTCGCAATTCGCCGACGGGGGCGAGTTCGGGCTCGGTGCGGAGATCGGGATCGCGACCGGGCGGCTGCACGCACGCGGACCGGTCGCGCTGGAAGGGCTGACCACCTACAAGTGGCAGGTGCGCGGGAGCGGGCAAACCCGCCCGTAATCCCGATGGCCCGCCCGCAACTGACCGGGCTGCTCGGCGGCAGCTTCAACCCCGCGCATGGCGGGCACCGGCGCATCACCTTGTTCGCTGCCGAGGCGCTCGGGCTGGAGGAGACCTGGTGGCTGGTCTCTCCCGGCAACCCCCTGAAACCGCAGGACGACATGGGCTCGCTCAAGGCCCGCCTGCGCTCGGCGGAAAAGCAGGCGCGGCGCGCCCGGATCGTGCCTTCGGCGATCGAGCTCGATCTCGACACGCGCTACACCGTCGACACGCTGAGAAAGCTCGTGCGGCGCTATCCCAAGCGGCGCTTCGTGTGGCTGATGGGGGCCGACAACCTCGCCCAGTTCCACTTGTGGCGCGGCTGGCGGAGGATCGCGCGGACAATGCCGATTGCGGTCATCGCGCGTCCGGGGTATGATGCAGCCGCCATGACGAGCCCCGCCATGGCCTGGCTCCGGCGCTATATCGTGCCCGCAGCCGGTTTTCGCACAAGGGGGCAATGGAGCGCACCAGCCCTGGTGTTATTGCGTTTCGATCCTGACCACCGCTCGGCCACGGCGATCCGCCGTGCGCATGCCGGGTGGGCCGAGCAGTTGCTCGGCAAGGATAAAGACGCACCGGTGCGCGATCGGCTGACATTCCGCAGCATCCGGTCATGGGAGGACGCATGAAGCGCGCAATCCGCGTTTCGGCGTGTTCCCCGGCCGGTCTGCGTCATGCCGGCTTCCATCGCCCCGCACTCTGGAGATATCCGATTGCCGATGAACGAGGCCATTGTCGCATCGCTCCCGCTGGGGGCCACGCAGGTCGCCACCAAGCTCGCCCAGTCGCTCACCGCGCCGCTGGGCGGGTCTGAAGTGGGCCCGGCCGCCCTGCACCAGCTGGTGCTGACGCAGCTCGACGACGACCAGGCGCAGGACGTCGTCACCATCCCGCTCGAAGGCAAGAGCTCGATCGCCGATCACATGGTGATCGCGAGCGGGCGCTCGACCCGGCAGGTGGCGTCGATGGCGCAGAAGCTCGCCGAGGCGATCAAGCAGGCCGGCTACGGCCACGCCCGCGTCGAAGGCCTGCCGGCCGCCGACTGGGTGCTGATCGACGCGGGCGACGTGGTGATCCACCTGTTCCGCCCCGAAGTGCGCAGCTTCTACAACCTTGAGCGGATGTGGTCGTTCGAAGGTTCGGAAACGTCGATGATGGGTCGGAACTAGGAATCCTTGTTTGCGTGCCCGCCTCCGCGGGCACGTCCTCGGTGCTGTTTCTGCCGCTGCGCGGCAGAGCACCTGCGGCTCGCGCGCGTGCGCTCGCGGCCCTGCGGGCCGAACCAGCGCCTACAGCATAGGGTGGCGTTTTGCTCCTCCACATCATCGCGCGCGGGAAAATCGGCCGGTCGCCCGAGGGCGAGCTGGTGGAGCGCTATGCCAAGCGCATGACCTGGCCGGTGAAGCTTACCGAATGGCCCGATACCGGCGCAGGGAAAGCCGCAGACCCTCTCACCCCCCACCGCACCGTGCTGCTCGACGAGCGCGGCAAGGCCTTGTCCTCGGAAAGCTTCGCGCACCTCCTCGGCAAGTGGCGCGATGAAGGCGTGCGCGAGACCCGCTTCTTCCTCGGCGCGGCGGACGGGCATTCGGACGCCGAGCGTGCCTCGGCCGACCTCCTCCTCGCCTTCGGGCCGGCCACCTGGCCGCACATGATGGCCCGCGCGATGCTGATGGAGCAGCTCTACCGCGCCACCACCATCCTTGCAGGCCATCCCTATCATCGGGCATGAGAGCGCCATGCGCCGCCTGATCCTCACCGCCCTCGCCGTGATCGGCACCGGTGCCGCGTTGGGGCTTGCCCTGCCCGAGAGCGACGCCGCCCCGCCGGCCGCCTTCGTCGATCCCGCCGAGGCCGAAGCCGCGCTCGCCCGCGCCACGCGGGAGGGCAAGCTGGCCGACGCCCGCGCGCAAAAGCTCTCCGCCGAGGCCGCAGCCGCGACCGAGGCCGCGCAGAAGACCGCCAGCGAGGCCGCCGCACTCGCCGCGCGCATCCAGCAGGCCGAGGCGGAGATCGAGGCCGCCCGCGCCCGCCTCGCCATCGCCAAGGACCAGCGCGCCAAGCTCACCGCGCGGCTCGCCGCCAGGCAGGCCCCCACCGCGCGCCTTGCCGCCGCGCTCCAGACCGCCACGCGCCGCCCGCTGGCGCTCGCTGCGCTCCAACCCGGATCGTTGGAAGACGTCGTCCACGTCCGCGCCGTGATGGCGAGCGCCGTGCCGCAGATCCGCGCCCGCACCGCCAGCCTGCGCCGCGATCTCGACCGCGGCCGCGCGCTCGAGGCCGAGGCCGCGCGGGCGCTTGCAGCCTCGCGCAGCGGCGAGAGCGCGCTTCTCCAGCGCCGCGCCCAGCTCGCCGCGCTCGAACAGCAGCAGCGCCTCGCCTCGCGCACCACCAAGGCCGCGGCGCTGCGCGAGGCCGAGCGCGCGCTGGCGCTGGCC
>NZ_LSJS01000105.1 GCF_001557325.1 Erythrobacter donghaensis | reverse complement strand
GCCAATTACTTCAGATCATGCGGATACGAACCGGAATGAACGGAAAACGCTCTAAACTCTCGCCTTGATCAATTCGCCCGGAAGCAACTTCAAGGGAGGCCATGGCCCCGGTCGCAAGATAGACCGGCAAACGAAATTGGGACACAAGGAAGGCGACTTCACAGCTGGGGTCGTAAGGAAGGATCGCTACGCTATCTGGCCGTAGGACCGCCTCACGAGGCACGGATCCAATGCCCTCGTTATCCGCAAGATCTGATATGACATACCGGACCAAGCGGTTCCAGTCGTCGGCTAGCGTGGCATCAAATGAAATCGAAAGCCCCAACGGTGGTCGCCCCTGCTCAGTCGACACTGTAGATCGTTCGTTGTTCGACTTGGCGCTGCCGGCGGGTCGTCAGGAGCTCAGAATACAGTCGAGTAAAATGACCAAACATTTCGTCATAGTCAAACATCCTATTGGCGGTGCCCGCATTGGTTGCTGGATATGCCGTGTTGTAAACGTTTGAGAAGGTTCGCTGGCGGGGACCGCGCAAGACGAGTGTGCACGTCATCTCAGTCTCGGGTAACTCCACTCGGTGCGTCGTATCATAGGAGAGATAGTACGTCCCACCTGCTTCGACCTTAAGCTTTCTGGCTTTTGTCAGTCCAAAGCGTCCCTGAAACTCGTAGAAGTTCTCGGCATTGAGGTTTTCTGGCGTGTATCGATAGCTTTGATAAGTATCCAGACCTGGATCAGCGACAAATTCCTGAGAGGACAGTGTTCCTACTAATATGCCAGACCAGAAGCTGAACCGATGGTCGTGGATAAGCTCGTCCTCGATTTCCTCTGCCGTAAATGGAGGGGCCCAAATATGAAGGGTGAGCCGATATCCGTTGTCATTGAGACAATCAACCAAGACTATCTTGTCGAAGTGATTGACATGACGATAGGAACGCGACCCAATTTCTTTGACAATAGCAGGGACTGACATTAACTCTCGCAACAGGTGCATGAAATGAATCGGTTCTGATATCTCTCTGATGAACTCCAAGTTGCTCTCGACCGAGCTTTCTGGTGGTGGGAGATTGGCTATATCACCGATCAACTTGCGGTAGATCGGCAGCGCCGATTCGCTCTCACTGCTTAGCATCACGGATTTCACTGACAATTATCCTCTCTTTAGGGGGGAGACGACGAAAAATCATGTGGCTGGGTAGTGCGAAAGGGATAATGCGCGCCGCTCACCGCCGGAAACCAGAAGTGAGATTGTGACGGCTGCTGGGAGCAAGAAGTACGGAATAGCGCCCCAGCCCCAACTTGATACAATAAGGCCAATGACCGGAGGCGCCGCTAGCGCTCCCAGTGCTCCAAACTGCGTGAGCAATCCGTTGGCAACTGCCAACTGGCTGCCAGTCGACTTTCGAGCGTCGATAAGTTCAGGAATACGCGCGAAGATAATCGGAGACAAAATGCCTCCAGCTGCCATAAAGATACTCAATGTAATTGTTGCAGGTAGCATTGATGAAGTTTCCGACATTCGGAAAAACATCCAAACTGATGCCATCATTAGGGTGCTGGCAGATATCACGATCAGCTTGGCTTGCGGCGCCTCGATGGTTTTCTTCCGAAGATAAGACCAAAGACCCAATGTCCCAAGCAGAGCAGCGAGCGAACTCACGCCAGCAGACACGGTTGCTTGCCATAGAGGGAAGTTTAGACGCTCAACTAAGAATGTTGGCGCCAGTAGAATGACGGAGCAGCTAAAGAAGGTGAAGACACCGAAACAGATCGTGTAGAGCAACATGGGGCTGTTCGGCGTGGCGATCTGAAATACCTCTGTCGTTTGATTTTTAACCAGAAACGACGCAACCAGCGCCAAGGCAACGCAGGCCGCCCAAGCAACCAAGATTGAGCTCAAAGACCCAATCTCGATGATCGCTCCCGTTCCTAGATTGCCCAGGCCTAATCCTATCGGAATGAACGTACTCCACAAGGCAAGTGCCTGACCGCGCTTCCCGTCGTCTGCTATCGTGGCGATCAGGGCGGGTGCAGATATGACGATGAAGAGGTAGCCGAACCCCTCTAAGATCCGCGCGCCGAAAAGCCCGTACACAGTCGTCACTAATGCTTCGAGAAGAGCGCCAATAAGAAGAAGGACAAGCCCTGTACGAAGCGCAAAGACGGCTCCTAGGCGGGCAACAATAAGTCCGCCCAGCAGTCCTAATGAAGCGCCTCCGATTTCGATTAATGAAATCAGAAGGCCAACTTCTGCTACATTAATTTCAAAAGTTGCTGAAACCGAAGGCGCAAGAGCTGAAAGTTTAGTCAGCTGCGCGGCCGCTAAGACCCCACACAGCCAAACGATCAAAATTCTTTGCCATTGCGATGCCATCACTCCATTTAACGAGTGAGCCGATCAAAGATCAACGAATAAAATATTCGCAGACACTGACCCTCGGCAGGTAAGTTAACCGCTATTCAATGACTTGGACTAATCTGCCCGTAAAGCCGTGCGCTAACATTAACGTCTCCCAGCGAATTTTAGCGGGTGGAATTGGCACATCTGTACTTTTGTTTCCCTCGGTCCAAAACTCGTGAACCAAGTTAATCTTATCGTACCAGTCAATGTCTCGAAGTCGTTTTTCTGCCTCAATAATTTCGTCCGTTGCATAACGCCACAGCGAACAATTCAAATATTGGTTCACGCCACCTTGCCAAGGGCGTGACATACTCTTCGAGGCGGCCAGAAGGCGGTGCGTTGAATCACAAACGAGCAAAACTCGCTTTTTGGAATTTTGAACGAGGGACTCGACCAGTGAATCAGTTTGATGTGGAGCGTATTTACGGAGGAATTCTATAATTCGTGCTCTTTGAGCGTTGTCGGGCGCATGTCTACCGGTCTCCCATCTGGATAACGTTCCTTGGGTTATCCCAAGCTCACTCGCGACGAAGCTTTGCTTCGTTCCAGACAGTCTGCGAAAGCGCTTGAGAGCGAGCGCAACCGGTATATAGTATTCCATAAGATTTGTTGCCTCGCGATACGTTCCCGGTCGTGGTGCCGACAAAGCTAAATTGCCTCACTCGAGATATGCCATGACTTGGTAAGTTGCTTAGTTTGTGTGGCGGACAGCTCAGTTGATGCTCGTGAGCGGGTGAAATAGAACTGGATCATGTTGATCCACTCGCAGATGCTATTCGCAGCAAAAAACTGACTGCTGGGCTCATCCAAGCACCAGCCGTTCGCTTCGGCAAAGAACGCGGCTGTGGTTACCATGCACGTCGCTTCTTGCCGGTCCTGCGGAGCGGCAACGCTGGATCGACCGCCGCTTTCGATGGCGAGCATCTTCTTTTCGAGCGCCACCGCCTCGCGTGTCGTAAACCTTCGCCCACATGGTGCTCGCTCACGCGCGATCAACTCGCCCGCTTTGCTGGTATTTCCGACGGCTGCTGCAATCGGCGTCGCATTGCCTTTGCCGCTGACTTGCTCACCCGCACGCGTTTTCAATGCGGCTCCGAACTCCGGTTCGCGCTCTGAGAGTTGCCGCGCGGCGGTGACCTGCGCGAGCCAAGCAGCGGCCTCTGCCCTCCCTTTCGCCAATAAATCCTTCTCCGTTGCGGGCGGTACGGCCGCCACGGCAAGCGCGAAGGTGATGGAATCCAACGACACGGACCGGTGCATAACCGTCTAATGATAAAGCGTAAATAGATTCCTTTGCGTGAAATGTCCGTTTTGAGGTCGATTGTGTTGAAAAACTCGGCCTTGCAATGGTGCTAAAGTATTGATTCAATGTCTCTGCCAGCAAGCGGAGACGGGCGTATGATGGGTGAGCGGACGGTGGCGCAGGAGGCGCTGTTCTACAGCTTCAACCTGGAGCGGCATGTTCCGCAGGATCACCTGCTGCGCTCGATCGATCGGTTCGTTGATCTGTCGGGCATTCGCGAACATCTGCGCCCCTTCTACAGCTCGACCGGTCGGCCCTCGGTTGATCCCGAGCTGATGATCCGGATGCTGATCATCGGCTATTGCATGGGCATCCGGT
>NZ_LSJS01000104.1 GCF_001557325.1 Erythrobacter donghaensis | reverse complement strand
GGGGGGCGGGGCCGCCACCGCCTGCGCCACCAGCCCGGCGATGCCGCCCGGGGGGGCGTCGAGCGCGATCGGGTGGACGCGGCCGCTTGGGCTCGGGGTGCCGATAACGAAGGTGCGGGCAAGGGCGGGCAGGCTCTCGCCCTCGAGCGTGACGTGGACCAGCGGCACGAACAGCGGGGTCCGTCCCTGTCGCAGCGGGGCGATGGCCGAAAGCGGGAGCTGGAGCGTGCCGGTCACGCTCCGCGCCTGATGCGGGCCGATGCGCGCGATCCCGCCGAGCGCCTGCGCGGCGCCTGCGGAAGCGCCTGCGCCCGCGCGCGCACAGGCGAGCCGGAGCGCGCTGTGGAGGTCGCCCACCGCGCGCTCCGAGCGGTTGGCGATGGTGAGGCGGTACTCGAGGGTGAACATCATCAGGCTGCGGGTCGCGCCCGTGATCTCGAGCGCGAGGTCGAGGCGTGGCGGGG
>NZ_LSJS01000103.1 GCF_001557325.1 Erythrobacter donghaensis | reverse complement strand
ATCCTCCCCTTCAGGGGAGGGGGACCACCGAAGGTGGTGGAGGGGCAGGCACGGCGGCTCAAGCGGGTGAGGGGGTCGGAACAACCGCACCTGCCCCTCCACCACCCTGCGGATGGTCCCCCTCCCCCGGTGGGGGAGGAACAGAGTGGTCCCTGCGTGTCCTCTACGGTCCCCACGGCGCGCCCGACTTCTTCACGCCAGCGGACATCGCCGCCTTCCTCGAAGCCGAATGGCAGGTGCACTACAACTCCAACCGCACCGGCGTGCGGCTCGTCGGCCCCAAGCCCGAATGGGCGCGGCGCGACGGGGGGGAGGCGGGGCTGCACCCCTCGAACATCCACGACAATCCCTACGCCATCGGCGCGGTCGACTTCACCGGGGACATGCCGATCATCCTCGGCCCCGACGGGCCCTCGCTCGGCGGCTTCGTGTGCCCCTTCACCGTGATCGCCGAGGACCGCTGGAAGATCGGGCAGCTGAGCCCCGACGACCGCGTGCGCTTCGTGCCCGTCAGCATCGCCGATACCGCTGCGCCCCGCGCCATTGCCGACCTCTCGCCGATCCTCGCCGAACTCCCCGCCACCGCCACCCGCCCGCGCACCACCTACCGCCAGCAGGGCGACCGCAACATCCTCGTCGAATATGGCGAGATCGTGCTCGATATCGAGCTGCGCATCCGCATCCACGCGCTGATGCAGGCGCTCGAGGCGATGCAGCTTCCCGGCGTGATCGACATCACCCCCGGCATCCGCTCGCTGCAATTGCATTTCGATGGAGCCTTGCTCGATCAGGCCGGCGCGCTCGCCGCGCTGATGCGGGCCGAGGAGGCAATGGGCGACCTTGCCGACTTCGAGGCCCCCTCGCGCATCGTCCACCTGCCGCTGAGCTGGCGCGATCCCGCCACGCAGGAGACCATCGACAAGTATATCGCCGCGGTGCGCGACGATGCGCCGTGGTGCCCCGACAACATCGAGTTCATCCGCCGCATCAACGGGCTCGCCGATGCCAAGGCGGTCGAGGACCTGATCTTCGATGCAAGCTACCTCGTGCTCGGCCTTGGCGACGTCTATCTCGGTGCTCCGGTCGCCACCCCGGTCGATCCGCGCCACCGCCTCGTCACCACCAAGTACAACCCGGCGCGCACCTGGACCCCGCCCAACGTGGTCGGGATCGGCGGGGCCTACATGTGCATCTACGGGATGGAGGGGCCGGGCGGCTATCAGCTGTTCGGGCGCACCATCCAGGTGTGGAACACGCACCGGCAGGAGGGCGCCTTCACCGAGGGCAAGCCCTGGCTGCTCAGGTTCTTCGACCAGATCCGCTTCTTCCCGGTCAGCGCCGAGGAGCTCGCCGAGTGGCGGCGCGACTTCCCGCATGGGCGGCGCGCGATCCGCATTGAAGAAACCACCTTCCGCCTCGCCGACTACCGCGCCTTCTTGGCCGACAACGCCGACAGCATCACCGCTTTCGAGGCGACCCGTCAGGCCGCCTTCGATGCCGAGCGCGCCGCCTGGGAAGCCTCGGGCGAGTTCGACCGTGTCAGCGCGCTGCTCGGTGCGGACGCGGGCGCGGGCGAGGCGGCGGCGGTCGAGGTGCCCGAGGGCGCGGACCTGATCGAAGCCCCCTTCGGCGGGAGCGTGTGGAAGCTGCTCGTCAGCCCGGGCGACACCGTGGCCGAGGGCGAGGTGATCGCGGTGATCGAGGCGATGAAGATGGAATGCCCGTTCGAGGCTCCGGCGAGCGGCACGGTCGAGGCGGTCTATATCGCCGAGAGCCAGTCGCTGCACCCCGGCGCGCCGATGCTGGCGCTGCGGAGGGCCTCATGAGCGCCTTCACCCGCCTCGGTGCCGGGGCCATCGCCGGGGCCGTCAACAGCGGCGCGACCACCGCGCTCGCCGTGATGGAGGACACGCTCGCGCGGCTCGCCGCCTATGACGCGCACCAGCCGCAGCTGTGGATTTCGCGCGCCGATCCGGCCGCCTTGCGCGCTGCGGCAGAGGCCATCGACGCGCGCGTCGCCGCGGGCGAGCGCCTGCCGCTGGCGGGCGTGCCCTATGCGGCGAAGGACAATATCGATGTTCTCGGGCTCGAGACCACCGCCGCCTGCCCCGCCTTCGCCTACCGGCCCGAGCGCTCGGCCACGGTGATCGAGCGGCTCGAGGCGGCAGGCGCGATTTGCGTCGGCAAGACCAACCTCGACCAGTTCGCGACCGGGCTGGTCGGCACGCGCAGTCCCTACGGCATTCCGCGCAACCTGTCTCTTATACACATCTCCGAGCCCACGAGA